>JAGNPF010000168.1 GCA_017989775.1 Flavobacterium sp. | reverse complement strand
GAAACTTTTTCCGGTGGATGGCGAATGCGTATCGAATTGGCCAAATTATTGTTGCAGGCAAACGATGTTTTGTTGCTGGATGAGCCCACGAATCACTTGGATATCGAGAGTATCATTTGGTTGGAAAATTTCCTGCGCAATTATCCCGGCGTTGTCGTGATTGTTTCACACGATAAAATGTTTTTGGACAACGTGACCAACAGAACCATCGAAATTTCCCTTGGTAAAGCGTATGATTTCAACAAACCCTATTCCCAATATTTGGAATTGCGTCACGAAATTCGCGAAAAGCAATTGGCGACCCAAAAAAATCAAGCCAAAAAAATAGAAGAAACCGAAAAGTTGATCGAGAAGTTCCGTGCCAAGGCTTCCAAGGCCTCGATGGCGCAATCGCTTATCAAGAAATTGGACAAAGTGGAGCGCATAGAAGTGGACGAAGACGACAACTCGGTGATGAATATTTCGTTTCCAGTTTCGAAAGAGCCAGGGAAAGTGGTTATTGAAGCCGAAAATGTAACCAAAAGTTACGGAGACAAAACCATCCTGAAGGATATTTCGCTTTTGGTGGAACGCGGCAGCAAGATTGCCTTTGTTGGACAAAACGGACAAGGAAAATCGACTTTCATCAAAGCCATTGTCAACGAGTTTGAATTTGAAGGAAGCATCAAATTGGGACACAATGTGCAATTGGGTTATTTTGCCCAAAACCAAGCCGAATATTTGGATGGAGAAATCACTTTGTTGAGAACCATGGAAGATGCCGCAACGGATACCAATCGTTCGAAAGTGCGTGATATGTTGGGGTCTTTTTTGTTTCGTGGCGATGATGTCGAAAAGAAGGTAAAAGTACTTTCGGGAGGAGAAAGAAACCGTTTGGCTCTTTGCAAATTGTTGTTGCAACCCATCAATGTTTTGGTGATGGATGAGCCCACGAACCACTTGGACATCAAATCCAAGAATGTGTTGAAAGCCGCCTTGCAAAAATATGAAGGAACTTTGCTTCTGGTTTCCCACGACAGGGATTTTCTTCAAGGAATGTCGAACATCGTTTACGAATTCAAAGACCAGAAAATAAAGGAATATTTGGGCGACGTCAACTACTTTTTGGAACAACGCAATCTGGAAAATATGCGTGAAGTCGAGAAAAAAGATGCCTCGAAAGCGGCCGCTCCCAAAGAAAGCAACAAGGCTTCTTACGAAGACCAGAAAAAGGGCAAAGCGCTGCAGAATCGTTTGAGCAAAGTCGAGAGTCAAATCAAGCAATTGGAAAAAGACATCCAAAACGACGATAAAATGTTGGCTTCCAATTATGACAAACACATTGAAGATGCCCAATTTTTTATGGCTTACAACAAGAAAAAGGAGGAGTTGGACAAATTGCTTCTGGATTGGGAAATCGTCCAGGAAGAAATTGACAATGCCGGTTTATAAAATCAGCCCAATCGATTTGGAATGGGCAATGGCTTCACTGCTGTTGGTGAAATAACAGGTGGAAACGTTCAAGGTTTCGAGGTTTTTCAAAACTTCCGAAACCTTTTTCTTTTTTTGTGTCCCCGTTTTTCGAATATAAACGGCTTTGACATTGACGGGGAAAATTTTGCAGATGGCTTCGTATAAAAATGGGTCTTTTTGGGAATCGTCACCCATCAAAACGTATTTTAAATTCGGGTAAAATTCCAGGATATGTTTAATTTTTTCGAATTTGTGGTTGTGGCCGCCTCTCCCGGTCCATAAAAAATCGGCAAGGCTGGATTTGATGTCTTTCAACAACAAAACGGCTTTGGGCAATTGGTGGATTTCGGTGAATTTCACCAAAAAACGATACAAATTCCATTCGCTGCTGGAAACATAAAAAAAAGCATTCTGTTCTCCGTTACTGGTTCTTCCAGACTGGCTCAGGGCTTGATAATGGGGAACGACATCCTTGAAAACTTTGCGGGAATTCACGTCGCGAAACAACAAATGGTATAATTTTTTCAAAGGATTTTCGGTGTAGGAAACTAGAAAAGTGTCGTCTATATCCGAAATGATTCCCAAATTTTCCTTTTTGGGACGAATGAAACTCTCTTTGACCACGATTTTTTGGTCGCCATAACGAATGCTTACCTCGTAATCAATCCAGCCGTGACCCGATTTTGGATCCACGGGAACGCAAAACTTGAAATAGCCGTCAACCAGTGTTTTGGTATGAATTGTGGCATTGTTGTGTTCCAGGTAAACATCGGCATTGGCGTGTGTTTTTAATCGGAACAAACGGATTATTGAAGTGGCATTCTGAAATTTTTTTTTCTCGAAAGCATAGTCTTTTGTCTTGGTCGGTTTGAAAACGTGCCCCATCACGATTAACTCTTGATCATTCGCATAGCCTCGATACAATTTTAAAATAGGCTTCATTATTTTGGATTTTGAGGTGTCATTAAAATTAACTAAATTTAATCAATAAATGAAGTTAAACTTTGAAAAAGAATGTGTTATTGGTCGTGAATCCAGTTTCTGGAGCCATTGATAAATCGAGTTTTATCGATGCGATAACTTTATTTGCCGCCGGGAAAAATTGGAACCCCATTCTCTACACGACTTCCGGAAAAGGAGATGTTTCAAAAATAAGAGCGCTCTATGAGGAGCACCAACCGGAACGTATTGTTGTTGCCGGAGGTGACGGAACCATAAAAATGGTTGCCGAGGCCACCGAAGGACAAGACGTGGTTCTTGGTATTTTGCCGCTTGGTTCGTCCAATGGTTTGGCCGTGGATTTGGATTTGATGAAATCACTCGATGAAAATCTGGAAATTGCGTTTCATAACGACTGTATGGAACTCGACACCATCGTTGTAAACAACCAAAAATGCCTTCATTTGAGCGACCTGGGATTGAATGCCAACCTGATCAAAAACTACGAAGAAGGCGATCTTCACGGGAAATGGGGGTATTTGTTGCAAGCTTTCAATACTTTGATAAACTTGGAAGACCCCTTCACCGCAACCATAACTGCCAACAATCAAACCGTGGAATGTGTGGCCAGAATGATAGTGATTGCCAATTCCAAGAAATATGGAACCGGAATCGTCATTAATCCAGATGGTTCGATGAATGACGGCAAGTTTGAACTGGTCATTTTGAAAAACCTGGATTTGATTGTTTTCGGAAAAATTATCACGGGCAACATCCCTTTGAATTATGAAGATGTCGAAATAGTGTCAACGGACAGGGCTTCCATTAGAACCAATTTTCCGGTAAGTTTTCAAGTGGATGGGGAATATTGCGGGGATGTGAACAGGCTGGAAATCAGTATATCACCTAGCAAAATTAAGGTGGCGATACCTTGATTTCTTATTGTTTGAAAGGATTTCGTTCTTTCCATTCCACGGTTGGCTCCAAATAATTAAACGCTTTTTCAAACACAAGATCGGCAATCGAATTGCTGTGTTTGGCAAATCCATGCATTTCCCGTGGTTTTGCACCAACAGAACTTTTGATTTCCAATGCCGTCCTTGCGAAAATTATTTCCTTGAAACCCTTGTTGATGGAATAGGCAATCATGTCGTAAAGCATGTTCAAATAGAGCATTTTTTCTTTTTGCACGCTGTCGTCATACCCCAAAAAATAAGTGTCCATTACTTCGCCATTTTTGATTAGCGTGTTGAAACCGACCAGTTTTTCATCAAGAAAGTAGCCGTAAAAAAGAAACTTGTCCTTGAGTATTTCCTTGAAAGTTCGAAAGTGGTTCTTGGCCAAGAAAAAAGTGTTGAAATGGGCATTTTTGGCGACATGATGATACAAATCATAAATGGTGTCTTCATGCTTGATGATGTCGTCCAAGTGCATTTTCTTTTTTTCGAGACCCTCGGCTTTTTTTCTGGCGCGTTTGTATTGGTCTCGATATTTTTTGGACAAGGAATCGATGTAATCTTGCTCCGACTTCCAGTGATTCGGGATGTCGAACAGCATGTTGGGCTGGGTGGAATATTGGAAATGATTTTGAAATCCAGCTTCTTGAAAGGCCGTTGTGTCTTCCGTTGGAAAGTCTTTAAAAGTGGTAATGTGAACTTTCAATCCTTTGTTTTTAAAGATAGTTTCCAGTTTTTTGGAAGCTGTTCGCAAAGCTTTCAAACCTTGGATTTTGTCTATTTTGTCTAAAAAAGCAAAGGCGTTTTGTCCCGTGAGCATATTGTTTCCCATAATTAAAATATGGGAGCAAAAGTTTTTGAAAATGGTGTTTCTAACGGCAGTTTTCAGGCATTTGTCACGCTCGCCAAAGGATTCCATTTGGTTTAAATCCAAAAACTGGGAAAGGGCAATGCCTACCAATTCTTCTTCTTGAAAAACTCCAATAAAATGACAGTGCATGTTTAGGGGAGCGGATTTTTCCAAAATGGTTAAATATTCCTTGCTCAGAAAAATGTTGCCTAGGCTGATGTGGTTCCAGTTTTCTGGAAGATTCGCTGTCGAGGAGTATAATTTTATGGATAATGCTGGTTTCAAGTGAAAAAAATCGCTCCACAAATGTAGAGCGATTCTATTATAATTAAATGTTTTGAGGTGTTCATTTATTTACTTATTATAATGTCTTGATATAAAACCCTTTGAGTATTCATCATTCTGTTAATTAGTAGGTCAAAAATATTTTCCTTGTAAATTGACCTATTAATTCGATAACTAAA
>JAGNPF010000167.1:2911-4667 GCA_017989775.1 Flavobacterium sp. | reverse complement strand
TGGATATTTACAATAAATAGGAACCAAATTACACCAACGAAAAAAGACTGCTCCACACGGAACAGTCTTTTTTTATGGATTTTCGAAACAACTTATGCCCTAAACAAGGCCGGTTTATTGAAGTCGTAAACAATCTGGTCGTAAGGAACCAATTTACCCACTGTGATTTCTGACGCAGCATCAAACGTGATGTGGTTGTGTTTTCTGAACAAGTAAATTTCCTTCAAACAATTGGACAAACTTTGGTGAATTTCCGTGGTGAACAAAGGCACTTGATTGGCTCCCTTATCGCCCACATATAAAAAAAGTTCATAATTGGAACTCGTTTTAGACAAATTACCACCGTTGATTCTTATGGTAAACATTGTCGATTTCCCGTCTTTTTTACCTTTATACTGTACTATCATACTGTTGAATATTTAATTATGAATTATTTTTATGACCCCAGCCATTGCATTTACTGAATGCTAAGTTAAGACTATATTTTTTAAAAAAGAAAAACCAATATATTAAATTCCCTTTAAATTAAACATTTCCAACCCAAGCATCCGTTTAAATGGCTCGTTCCTACGGAACTATTTCATCAACGGACTGAAGTCCGTTGCTACAAGATAAATCGTTCCCACGGAACTTCACGGTATAAAGCCATAGGCTCGAATCATTTTGCAAGGCTGGACTTTAGTCCTGTTATTCACGTAGCTCACAACAAATACACTTCCACCTTGTCGCCTTTCTTCAATTCATAAATTCCGTCGGGCACAAAAACCAATCCGTTGGAAACAGCAAAAGAATTGAGCATTGACGATGCCTGATGCGACAAAACGTTTGCTTCATCATTGACGATATTCGCTTTGAGGAACTGGCTGCGGGTATTTCGAACCGAATAATCGTGGGCAATGGAAATTAGGCGGGACTGACTGTAATTAGGTGCTTTTCCCGAAAGTATGAAAAGCGTTGGCACCACATACACATAAAAACACGTCAATGCTGCCGCTGGATTTCCGGGCAAGGCAAAAATAATTTTGTCTTTCGTTTTTCCTGCAAACAAAGGTTTTCCCGGTTTCTGGTTGACTTTGTAAAACAGCGTTTCCACTTCCAATTCTTTCAAGGCTCTTGCCACAAAATCATAATCGCCCACCGATATTCCGCCCGAAACCAAGACCACCTCATTTTCCGACAAGGCTTCTGCGAGTTTGTTCTTGGTATTTTCAAAATCATCGTTCACTTCATACAAAGTCACTTTTTCGAAATAAGCTTCCTTCAAGGCGGTTGCCAGCATGATGCCGTTGCTTTCATAGACTTTTCCGTATTCCAAAGGTTCGCCGGGTTTCGTCAATTCGTTTCCGGTTACGACAATCCCCACATTGGGTTTCTGGAAAACTTTAGCCGAAGTAAATCCCAGTCCTGCCAAAAATCCGATGGCGGCAGCATTGAGCAAGGTTCCTTTTTCCAATGCCAATTCGCCAACAGAAATTTGTTCGCCAACGGGTCTTACATTCGTTTCCGGTTTAACGGGTTCTTGAAGAAACAATCGACCGTCTTTTTCGGAAACCTTTTCGATTTGGATGACCGCTTGCGCCGAATCGGGAACGGCAGCTCCAGTGAATATTTTTATGGCTTGTCCCGGCAACAATTCCACCAAATGGGAATCGCCAGCCTTGATTTCGCCAATGATTTCATACTCCAAACCCTCGAAAAGGCAAAGCGCATAACCATCCATCGCCGATTGTCGGAACGGAGGCATGTTGATGGGAGA
>JAGNPF010000167.1:0-2811 GCA_017989775.1 Flavobacterium sp. | reverse complement strand
AATACCACGGCCTCTTTCGGTTGAATTAGTTAGTTGCTTATTTTTTTGTCGTGAAAATTTGCGGATTGATGTTCACCATCACATAAGCCCAGTTATTGGTGGTGTCGTTCAATCCTGTTCCCCCTTTCAGTGCCACCATCGAATCTGTGGCAAACATTTGTGAATAGCCTGCCGTCAAGGTGATGTCTTTATAGACTTTGTAAACCGCCGTCAAATCGATTTCGGTTCCCAGATAAGAATCTTGTTCGATTCCGCCAGAAATAATTTTGTTTGGTGCCGAGAAAAAGTGGGGAGCAAACGACAGATTCACTTTTTTGATCGGGAAATCCAATTTTAACGAAATATCATTCAAGCCCACGGAATTGGCGTGATTCCCCACATAGAAATAATCCATGAAACCATTGAAGCCGTGGTTTGTACCAAATATTGGGGAAAAAGATTTCACCATGGTCGAAGAAGCCCCTTGATCTTTTCCGGACAAGAATTCGTAACCCGCCGTAGCCTTGAATTTTGGCGAGAATGCATATCCCACATTTAAGGCCGCTTCCCAAGCCGAAACGATGTTGTTGCCAATTTTACCCGTTTGCCCGTATAAACTGTAATCAATCCCAAGTTTTGTGCCTGCATATTTACCATACGTTCCAAAAGTCTGGAAATAGTTCAATCCCACTTCGGTTGGGGTTTTCAAGTATTCTTTTCCAACATTCAAAGCCAACAAACTCACTCCCAAATTTTTAATGTTCGTGTGGTACCAAGCATATTGCATGTCCTTGAAAACATCGGTAGTATAAGGTGTTGCCGGAGCCACTTTAGCTTCGGAATCGGCGTTGAGGGCAAAACCCAAATCCAATTGGCTTTTTGCTCCTTTGAATTTGATTAAAGCGGCATCAAAACTGCGTCCCTGATTGGCCCAATCCAATCCTCCAATAACCCTTTGATTGTCATAAGACAAAGGCTGACGCCCCAATTTGGTACTCCATTTTTCGGTAACATTGTATTCGGCCCAAGCTTCAAAGGCCAACATCCCGTTTTTGCTGGTCACGGAAGTCGTTGCGGCATCTCCCCAAGTATGCACATTTTGAAGCGACAATTTTATTTTCAATTTGGCATCATTAAAATTGAAGTTGATTCGGGTGCGATTCCCGATGAATGAAGTATGCTCGGTCGTGGGTGTCAACAAAGTTCCAAACCCATTGGTGTATTCATAACGGGGTCTAAGTTGGACATCGGAACTGAATTCTTGGGCGAAACCATTTGCACTAATTAGAGCAATAAGGGATAGAGCGATTTTTTTTAGTCTATTCATTTTGGGTTAATTTTATTTTAGGTTTTAATTTTTAATCTTGAAATGATGATGACTCTCCAAATAATTTCCATCTACGGATTAGTATAAGTGTGAACGCTATTTTGTGCCGTGGGCAAATAATTGACCCCAAACCAGCAAATTAACAATACTACAAAGGCCGAAGCGAGTAAATACATCGCTTTTTTATCCTCTCTTGGATGGTAAAATCGGTAATGAATGTATAGAATATATCCTGTCCAGGTAAGGAAAGCCCAAGTTTCTTTGGGATCCCAAGTCCAGTAATGTCCCCAGGCTTCTTTGGCCCACAAGGCTCCAAATAACAAGCCAAGCGTTAGAAAAGAAGTTCCGATATAAACCAAATTATCGGCTAGTTGCAATCCGTTTTTCGAGGGTTTGAACAATTCCTTGATGGCGACAATACAGGAAACTCCAAGTGCCGCATACGAAAAGAGATAAACGACAACGTGTGGCACAAACCAAGGACTTTGCAAGGCCGGCATCAAGGTTTGCGAATACATGTCGGGGTTCAAAAAATTGAGAGTCAAGAACAGGAAGGCCATTGCCATGGTATAAAACAAAATCCAGACGTATTTCCATCTCAAATAAAACACGAGTCCAATGGTAGGCAAAAACAAGGCATACCAAACCCGGGTTTCGCCCAAAGTTCGCATGGGCGGCCTATCGAGTTTTTGCCATAAATAGACAATGAAACAGGCCATTACCAGAATTGCCATCCCGTTGAAAAGCAAACCGGCTTTCAAAAATTTTTCCTTGTTTTTTATCGAAAGCAAAAGAAAAACAATCGACAATCCCCATAAGACACTACTTGCTATGTAAAACGAATTATACTCAATCATGGTTTCTGGATTTTATGTTTCCGATGAAGAATAAATATATGGCTCCTCCTATCATCATGAAAACGCCAAGATACACCACCGGCAACCAAGGGTCTTTTACAAATTCTATGGTAGAAGTGGTTGAATATTTACCAAAACGCTCGTCATAACTCAGTTGATACATTTTCCAGCCCATCACCTCAAACGGTTTATTGACTTCTAAAGTAGTCAAATATTCGTCTTTGTCAACGGTAAAAACCTTTATTTTTGAGCTAAATTTTTTGGGTTCCGGTTTTGTCAACACCAAGAATTGATGCTTTTCCAACCCCAGATATTGCTGATCGTACAAAAAAGTTCCTGATGCCAGCCAGCCCTTTGCCTTAAAACCAGTTTGGGCATTGGTCACTTTCACGTAAACGGCGGGTGTTGCCCCTTCCTGATTCACGGGACGATAACTGTTGTTGAATTTTACGGCTTCGGGAATGTAATCGACAACCTCGACCGTGTAATTGTTTTCCAATTCGACTTTGAGTCCTTTTTTCACCAAAAACAAATTCTTGCCTTTCTTGGTCAACAAATCGCCTTTGTGATTGATAATCGCCAATTTGGGTGCAAATTCATCCATCACAAAATCTTCCAAGACTACCGCAATTGGCATCACGACTGCTT
>JAGNPF010000166.1 GCA_017989775.1 Flavobacterium sp. | reverse complement strand
GTATTTATTTCATTATAAAAAACCGGGGTATGGACAAACTCATTACCCCGATTTCACAACTAACCAAAACAATTATTTTATCCATTCAATTTTGAATGTAGTCTTGTTGCTTATTGGATTCTCATTGGCTTCGAAACCAGTTCCTTTTTTGGATAGGGAAATGGTTTTCACGGCATCACCTTCGGGAAGGAAAACTTTGGCCGTTGCCGCAGTAGTTGCTTGGTCGGCATAAACTTTAAGGGTTAATTTGCTCCAATCCATGTCCTTGGTGGATTGTGCCAATTTGATGTGTGGAATCGCCGAACCGTTTCGAACCAAAACAATGATGGGCACTTCGCCAGCTTCAATTTTGTGCCAGCCGCCTTGATATACTTTTTTGGTTTGGTAATCAATCCAAGTGCCTTCCGGAAGATATACATCCCTGCCGGTAACCTCTTCAAACAAAGGCGCCACCAACATACTGGAGCCAAAAAGATATTCGTTGTCCACCAACCAAGAACCCGGATCATTTGGATATTCTATAAACAAGGCACGCATCATCGGCAATCCTTTTTGGGAACTTTCTTTGGCTTGGGCGTAAATGTATGGCATTAGTTCATAACGCATGTTGTCGGCATTCCTGAAAGTTTCCAAAAGGTCTTTGCTGTACAACCAAGGTTCGCGTGGAGGCTCTCCGTGACTGCGAACGTGGGAAGTAAACATTCCGAAAGGAGCCCAACGGCGGTATAAATTCTCTGGAGATTTGGTGACGAATCCACCCACATCGTGACTCCAGAAACTGAAACCACACAATCCCAAGGAAAGTCCACCTCTTAATTCGGCTGACATCGCTCCGTTTGTTGTTTCGGCATCTCCACCCCAATGCAAAGGGTAACGTTGGCTTCCTGCCCAAGTGCTTCTCGCCCAAATCAAGGTGTATCCTTTTTCTTTTTGGGTGATTTCGGCAACAGCTTTGTTGTAACGCAACGGGTATAAATTATGCTCATAGAAACCGGTACGTCCATTGGAATAAATACCGTCTGGCGGTGCGGCTTCTCCAAAATCCACTTTGAAAACGCTCACTCCTTGATCGAACAAACTTTTCAATTTGGCTTGGTACCAAGTCACGGTGGCCGGATTCGTAAAATCCAAAACAGCATCTTCGTAAGGAAGATTTCCTTTGCGGTCTTTCACGGCCAAGTTTTTGTCCACAATTTCGTTGAACAAGGTGTTTTTTGGCGAAAAATAAGGCAGTTGCCACAAACAAACGTGGAAACCGTCATCTTTTAAATCCGACATCATTTTCACTGGGTCATCAAAACGTTTTTTGGCAAACTCGTAATTGTTGCGCCAATCCACGTCAAACCAGCCAGTGTCATAATGAATCACGTCTGTTGGGATTTTATAGGCACGTAAATTCTTGGCTACTTCACGACCTTCTTTCTCGGAAAAATAAGTGATGCGACTCATCCAGAATCCAAAAGACCAAAGTGGCGGCATTGCGGCTTTTCCGGTCAAGTTGGTGTATTCGTCCAAAATATCTTTGGGTTCGCCAATGAAGAAAAACAAATCGGCTTCGTCGTCTCCAATATACATTTCGTTGGCACTGCCATAATATTTTCCGAAATCGACAGTAATCGGTGTCGAATGGTGCATAAAAACCCCGTAGCCACGGCTGCTCATATAAAAAGGAACCGGTTTGTACATCGTTTCATTCTGGATTCCGTTGGCGTCATCCGTCCAAAGAACCACTTTTTGTCCCCTTTTATTAAATTGTGTAAAAGATTCTCCGCAACCAAATATTTTTTCGTCGGGCTCCAAGCTGAAAGCCGCTCCCATGCTTCGAGAGTAATCGCTGTTTCTGCGCACGTATGAAAATGGAAGTGTTGGCGTGTAGGTATTTGCAAAATCGGAATTATGCAATGTTCCTGTCAAAAGTTTTCCTTTTTCATCGTAAATTTTTACGTGCCAAGGCTTGGTCTGGATTTCTACCGAACCGTGTTTGCTGGTAAATTTATGACCACCTTCTATTTTGGAATATTTCCACAATTCAGGATGATTGGGCGCTGTTCCATCGACCAACATCAAAGATTCCTTTTCGGGATGAAATTGTGGCCCAGAGGTCATTTTTATCCTAAAGGTTCTATCGGACACAAACTGTATTTGGAAAGGCAATACCGGCGAAGCTTCATATTCCGTGGTGGGAAATTCGTTGGCCACAACTGGGCTGGGTTTCATTTCAATATTATTGAAAGCCTGGCGTGTTTGGTAAGTATGTCTTAGGTATTTTACCGTTCCTTTTCCGGTTTGCGGATCAAAAGCCGCCAATTCATCGGCAAAATAAAAAGTATTCAAGTAATTTTCGAAATCTTTGCTGATGTCAATCGGGGCATTGAGAACATCGGCATTTTGTATTTGGGCTGTGGCTTTTGGAGTTATCAAAAGCCCAAAAAACACAGTTGAAAACAGTACTGCAATTGGTATTTTTTTCATTGGTTAGAAATTTGTGTTAAGTGTTTTTTTTAACATTTTAAACCTAAAAAAATTGACCCAAAAAAATAAAATCTTGTTCCATTATCCTTCCAATTAACAGGCTCTGTTTACCGTACTTCCAATAATTGGAAGTTGCAACCGGATGCAATCCTAATCTGTTCCTCACAAAAACGAAATCAAGGAAATAATGGAAATTATTTTCTATATCAATATTTTTTTAAGCTAAAAAATATTAATTCTAAAATTAATCTTAATATTACTGAACTAGTAGTATTATTTTAACAAAAAGCGATACTATATCAACCAGTAAATTTAACACTATATTCACATATCATTCAATAAAAAAATTGATTTTTGAAGGTGTTGATTGTTATGAATCTTGCAAAATGGCAAGAGGTTCGAGAAAACCGAGAGTTGCAATTCATGAAGTGGAATCAAAACAATTTGGTTCGGAAATAAAAAATTGTGGTTCTACTGGAAATATTGTTAATCTATTCTTTTTTCAACCATTTAGAAAATTAAGGTTCATTAAGTTGCTTTTGCTTTATTTTGAATGAAATAGTGCTATTTATTTCCAAACCATTAATAAATTACAACTAAAAACGCTCTATACCTTAATTTTCTTAATCCCTTGTAATGGTTTACTTTTTTGTCTTTCACACAAAAGTCAGTAGAACCAAAATCATTGAAACTATCAAGCATAAAAAAAGGACTCGTTTTCACGAATCCTTTTTTATGGGTGAATCAAACTAAAGTGATTCTTTCTTTTTTGCCCTCTTTTCTTTGTATGCTTCCCAAGTTGCTCCTCCTACCCAGTAAGATACGAAACCAACCAAGAAAAACATCAACCAAAATCCTATGGTAAGGACGGTCAAGAAAAGTAAAAAGCCTAAATACTGTTGAAATTCAAACATATTTTCCGGAATTTTGAATGTAGCGACAAATGTATGTTTTATATTTTTTCCCACCAATAAAATAACTAATAATATTTCCAAAAAAAGCGAACTAATTCGTAATTTTATAAACATCTGAACTCCAAACCATTAAACATCTGGTTGAATTTATCAAAAAAAAAAAACTCCACAAAATGAAATACCGAACAGAAAAAGACACGATGGGCGAAGTGCAAGTCCCGGCCGACAAATACTGGGGAGCACAAACGGAACGTTCCCGAAACAATTTCAAGATAGGTCCATCGGCTTCGATGCCAAAGGAAATTATCGAGGGCTTCGCTTATCTAAAAAAAGCGGCAGCTTACGCCAATTGTGATTTGGGAGTGCTGTCCATCGAAAAAAGGGATGCCATTGCTGCCGTCTGCGACGAAATCTTGGTAGGCAAACTGGCAGACGAATTTCCGTTGGTGATTTGGCAAACTGGTTCGGGCACGCAAAGCAACATGAACGTGAATGAAGTGATTGCCAACCGGGCGCAAGTCTTGAAAGGATTCAACATTGGCGAAGGCGATCCATACATCAAAGCCAATGACGACGTGAACAAATCACAATCATCCAACGATACTTTCCCAACAAGTATGCACATTGCCGCCTACAAAGCCATCGTGGAAACCACCATTCCCGCCGTGGAAAAATTAAGAGATACGCTCCAAGCCAAAGCAGCCGAATACAAAACCGTCGTAAAAATTGGTCGTACCCATTTGATGGATGCCACGCCATTGACCTTGGGACAAGAAATTTCGGGTTATACAGCCCAATTGAGTCACGGTTTGAAAGCCGTAAAAAACACCTTGCCCCATTTATCCGAAATTGCCTTGGGTGGAACTGCCGTTGGAACCGGACTGAACACGCCTGAAGGTTATGACATAAAAGTCTCCGAATATATTGCGAAATTCACGGGACATCCTTTCGTGACCGCTCCCAACAAATTCGAAGCTTTGGCAGCACACGATGCCATTGTGGAAACCCACGGCGCCTTGAAACAATTGGCTGTTTCCTTGAACAAAATAGGCAACGACATTAGGATGCTGGCTTCGGGACCGCGTTCTGGAATTGGCGAAATCCTCATTCCGGAAAACGAGCCGGGCTCATCGATTATGCCGGGAAAAGTAAACCCGACCCAATGCGAAGCCTTGACAATGGTTTGTGCCCAAGTGATGGGAAATGACGTGGCGATTTCCGTTGGAGGTATGCAAGGCCATTATGAATTGAATGTTTTTAAACCCTTGATGGCGGCCAATTTTC
>JAGNPF010000165.1 GCA_017989775.1 Flavobacterium sp. | reverse complement strand
CTTTAATGTTGTTATTGTAAGAACTTGTGTTATTTGTATGTTGAAAGTACATGAAATATCGTTTAAACGACAAATAAAATCGATGAAATACACAAAATAAAATATTTACTTTGTGTTTTTCTTACAAATTGTGTTTTGAAATCCAAAATAAAGCATTTGAAAAATTGCAATTGGAGGCAAATCTTTTACGAAAAAAAAAGGTCGAATAAAATCCAAAAATGAAGCACAAAAAAAGCCCCGTGATCTCACGAGGCTAAAAAAGTCAAACTACAGATTCTATGTCTTGACCAACTTCAGGACTTTTTCGAATTGCTCTTGTTTGGTTATGTTGGAATTGTCGAACTCCAGGGCATCTTTGGCTTTCACGAGTGGCGAATCCTCCCGATGGGTATCAATGTAATCCCGTTCTTCGATATTCTTCAGTACATCTTCAAAAGTGGAAACAACATCGCCTTTTTCTTTTAACTCCTTGAATCTTCTTTGCGCGCGGGTATGTGCGCTGGCATTCATGAATATTTTGAGTTCGGCTTCAGGGAAAACAACTGTCCCGATGTCCCTGCCATCCATCACGATGCCTTTGCTTTTTCCCATTTGTTGTTGCTGTTCGACTAATTTAGAACGAACTTCGGGTATTTCGGCCACCTTGCTCACAAAATTAGAAACGTCGAGGGTACGAATTTCCTGTTCCACATTGGTTTCATTCAAATACATTTCCGAGAATCCCAAATTTGGATTGAACTGGAAAACCAATTTGATGTAAGGCAAACTGTTGACCAGTGATGTCACGTCAAAAAAGTCTTTGCCAATGTATCCGTTTCGCATGGCAAACAAGGCCACGGCACGATACATGGCACCCGTGTCCACGTAAACATATCCCAAATGTTTGGCCAATTCCTTGGCCAAGGTACTTTTGCCCGTGGATGAAAATCCGTCGATTGCTATGATAATTTTTTTGTCCAAAATATATTATTGTAAGTTCATGATTAATCCAAACAAACTGGTGTTGGCTGCCAAGGTGTATCTCGAGTAGGAATAATTAAATTTCAGTTTGTTGATTTTTAATCCAAATCCTATCGAAATGCCGGAAAAATTTCTTTGTTCCAAAATTAGTAATTCTTCGGCTCTCCTGAAATTATATCCAACCCTAATATTGAATCCTTTTTTTGGGAATAACTCCGCTCCAAAAATCACGTGCCGCAAAGCGTTGCCCAACACGGACACTTTTTCGTTGCTGGAACTGCCGTCAATCGAGGTTTGTGCTTGGTTCGGATTGGTAAAAGCGATATTCCATTGTTGCAAATTTTCCAGGGTAAGATGCCAACGCAGCGGAACATTTTCCAGTTCTTGCGATACACCCACCATGATTTCCAGCGGCAATTTTTCGTTCAAGCCGTTATAGGTCGTAAACTGGGTTCCAATGTTTCTTATTACCAATGCCCAATTGACATCGTTGGCTTCATCAATAAAAATAGCTCCCAAATCGACGGCGCCACCAAAGGAGTTGTAGCTTTCCAAAGTGGATGAAATCAGTTTTCCGTTGGCTCCCAAAAATAAATTGGTATAGGGAACATTGTAGGCATAACCAAAGGAAAGCGCCACTTCGCTTCCCGTAAATTGGGACGTGGCTTCCCCGTTTTCGTCATAACCATCGAATTTTCCGTAATTCACGTAATTCACGCCCACTTGGAAAGTTTGCAAATGGCGATCGTAGGTATAAGCATACGAAGCCGTTCCGTAGCTTACCTCGCCAAAATAACTGCCGTAATTCAACGCCAATTGATTGTCCATTTCCGGATTTATCGTGGCCGGATTAAAATGCACCTGATTGACGTCGTTGTCGTAAATCGTGAGCGTTTTTCCACCCAAAGCTGCCTGCCTTGGCGAAGTGACCAAATTTAAAAACTGGTAGGTGTACTTCCCTCCTATTTGCCCGTAAGACAGGGTACAAATGGAAAACAAAAGAAATAATACAAGTTTTTTCGGCATACTCAAAAGGACTGTTCGGTATTGTTAACGCAAATGCGAAGATAAAATTATAATGGTATAAATTCTCGTTTTTATTTTCGAAGTTTCGAAACGATTTTTAAACAAATAAAAATTCCATCCCGATGATTTGGGATGGAATCCAATTAAAATTTAAATAAAAAGCCAAGGCTATAATATTTTGGCGTTTTTCACTTTTTGGTCGGTGATGGCAATTTTCAATACCTCGCTCATTTCCTTCACATAATGGAAAGTCAAGCCTTCGATATATTCCGGTTTTATTTCGTCGATATCGCTTTTGTTCTCGTGACACAGGATGATTTCCTTGATGTTGGCTCTTTTGGCAGCCAAAATCTTTTCTTTTATTCCGCCCACCGGCAATACTTTTCCACGCAAGGTGATTTCTCCCGTCATAGCCAATCCTTTCTTCACTTTCTTTTGCGTAAGCACTGAAACCAAGGAAGTCAGCATCGCAATTCCGGCACTTGGGCCATCTTTTGGAGTGGCACCTTCCGGCACGTGCAAGTGGATATTGTATTTGGATAACATCTCGGGACTCAATCCCAACAATTCGGCATTGGCTTTGATGTATTCCAAGGCTATCGTTGCCGATTCTTTCATCACGTTTCCTAAATTCCCCGTGATGGTCATTCCTCCTTTTCCTTGTGAAATCAAGGATTCGATGAAAAGAATGTCGCCACCAACGCTGGTCCAGGCCAATCCGGTCACCACGCCGGCCACGTCGTTGCTTTCGTATTTGTCCCTTTCCAATCTAGGAATACCAAGTACTTTCACGATGTCTTCGTCGGTCACTTTCTTGTTGTATTCTTCCTCCATTGCGATGGATTTGGCGGCGTTTCGAATGACTTGGGCGATTTTGGCTTCCAATCCACGAACACCGGATTCGCGGGTGTAGCCTTCGACAATTTTTTCCAGTTGTTTTTTTCCAATGGACAAATGTTTGGTTGTCAAGCCGTGTTCCTTCAATTGTCTTGGGAACAAATGTTGACGGGCAATTTCCACTTTTTCTTCGATGGTGTAACCCGACATTTTGATGATTTCCATACGGTCTCTCAAAGCCGGTTGTATTTCGGCCATGTTGTTGGAAGTGGCAATGAACATCACTTTGGACAAATCGTAACCCATTTCAAGGAAATTGTCATAAAAAGTGCTGTTTTGTTCCGGATCCAAGACTTCCAACAAGGCCGAAGACGGATCGCCTTGATGACTGTTGGACAATTTGTCTATTTCATCCAAAACAAAAACAGGATTCGATGTTCCCGCTTTTTTCAAACTTTGGATGATTCTTCCCGGCATGGCACCGATATAGGTTTTTCTGTGTCCACGGATTTCCGCTTCGTCACGTAAACCACCAAGAGATATTCTCACATATTCCCTTCCCAAAGCTTCGGCAACCGATCTTCCGATGGAGGTTTTACCCACTCCCGGAGGTCCTGTCAAGCAGATAATTGGCGACTTCATATCATTTCGCAATTTTAAGACGGCCAAATGTTCTATCATTCTTTTTTTGACGTCTTCCAGTCCAAAATGGTCACGATCAAGAATTTTTTGGGCACGTTTCAAATCGAAATTGTCTTTGGAATATTCGTTCCAAGGCAAATCCAGAAACAACTCCAAATAATTCCTTTGAATGCCGAAATCGGGTGCTTGCGGATTCATTCGACGCATTTTTGACAATTCCTTGTCAAAATGTTTTTGCGTGGTTTCGTCCCATTTTTTGGTTTTGGCCTTGGCAACCATTTCGTCCATTTCCTCTTCTTGCGAAACGCCTCCCAGTTCTTCCTGGATGGTTTTCATTTGTTGGTGAAGGAAATATTCGCGTTGTTGTTGATCCAAATCGAAACGAACTTTTGATTGGATGTCGTTTTTCAATTCGAGTTTTTGCAACTCCAAATTCATGTAACGAAGCGTTTCCAGCGCTCGTTCTTTCAAGGAATTGATCGACAACAAATTTTGTTTTTCCTCGACTGTCAAAGCCATGTTGGAAGTCACGAAATTGACCAAGAACGATTCGCTTTCGATGTTTTTGATGGCAAAAGTGGCTTCGCTCGGAATGTTCGGGTTTTCCTTTATGATTTGTATGGCCAACTCCTTGATGGAATCGAGAATCGCCAAAAATTCGGTGTCTTTTTTGCCCGGTCTTTTTTCGGCCACTTCCTTGATGGTTGCCGTGATGTATGGCGTCTCGGAAACGATGGATTCTATCTGGAATCGTTTTTTTCCTTGAATAATGACCGTGACATTGCCATCGGGCATTTTCAGGACGCGCAAAATTCGGGCTACCGTGCCTATTTTGTTGATGTCGTTTTTTGAAGGATCTTCCACCTCTTCATTTTTTTGGGCAACAACTCCAATAATTTTCCCGTCGGCATAGGCGTCATTGATCAATTTTATGGATTTATCACGGCCTGCAGTGATTGGAATGACAACTCCGGGAAACAAAACCATGTTGCGCAAAGGCAAAATAGGCAGTGAATCCGGCAATTCTTCGTTGTTCATTTCCTCCTCGTCTTCCGGAGTCAATAAAGGAATCAATTCGGTTTCGGCATCAAATTCTTGAAGTGACAGATTGTCAAGAGTTCTTATTTTATGATTTGACATGTGTTATCTAAGTCTTTTTGTCATTAAAAAATTTCATTGAACAACAAATATAAGGCATCAGATTAACAAATTTCAATAAAA
>JAGNPF010000164.1 GCA_017989775.1 Flavobacterium sp. | reverse complement strand
AAACTTCGGAAAATCGCAAGCCTTGCACGCTGGTTTTGCCAAAGCACAAGGCGATGTCATCATCACGATGGATGCCGATTTACAGGACAGTCCCGATGAAATCCCCGGTTTGTACGAAATGATTACTGCTCAAAATTTCGACTTGGTTTCGGGTTGGAAAAAGAAACGATACGACTCGGTCGTGGCCAAAAACCTGCCTTCCAAATTATTCAATTGGGCTGCCAGAAAAACTTCGGGCGTACAGTTAAATGATTTCAATTGCGGATTGAAAGCCTACAAAAACGTTGTGGTAAAAAACGTGGAAGTTTCGGGCGAAATGCACCGTTACATTCCGGTTTTGGCAAAAAATGCCGGTTTTGGAAAAATTGGCGAAAAAGTGGTACAACACCAAGCCAGAAAGTATGGCGAAACCAAATTTGGAATGGATCGTTTTGTCAATGGTTTTCTGGATTTAATCACCATTTGGTTTCTTTCTCGTTTTGGAAAAAGACCGATGCACTTGTTCGGAGCTTTGGGTTCGATGATGTTCATGATTGGATTCCTGTCGGCTGGTTTTATTGGTTTCATGAAACTATATAAAATGTACCAGGATTTGCCTTATGGTTTGGTAACCAACAATCCTTGGTTTTACATCTCGTTGACCACGATGATTTTGGGAACACAATTGTTTTTGGCAGGATTTCTGGGCGAAATTATTTTGAGAACCAAAAACAACGAAGCACGATACAAGGTTGCGAAAGAAATAAATTGATGGTATCACAAATTGTGACACCATTAATTTTGAGGTAACAAGTTGTGACCTCAAAAAATAAACACAACTTGAGGACGAAAATTTCGTCCTCAAACAGTAAAAAGCTATGGAAATAGAAGTCATTCAAAATAAAATATTTGAAATTCGAGGCTGTAAAGTAATGCTTGACTTTGATTTAGCATCACTATACAACGTTGAAAACAAAAGACTTAAAGCCTCGGTAAGAAGAAATATAAATCGTTTTCCAGAAGATTTTATGTTTGAACTTACTGAAATCGAATTTACCAACTTGAGGACGAAATTTTCGTCCTCAAGTTATGGAGGTTTAAGATATATGCCCTTTGCCTTTACCGAACAAGGAATTGCAATGCTTTCGAGCGTGTTAAATAGCGAAAAGGCAATAGAAGTAAACATTTCAATCATTAGAGCTTTTGTAACATTCAGACAATTCTCGTTGACTTATAATGAATTAAAAGATAGAATTGCTGCAATAGAAAGTCAGTTTCCTGACATCTACAAAGCATTAAATTATCTAGTTGATAAAGATGCTATTTCCAAAAACAATGAAGAAAGAAACAAAATAGGGTACAAAAAATAAATTCAATTTTAAAAAAATAAATAAAATGGAAATCAAACAAAACATTTTAGACGCAGTAAACGAATGGCTTACGCCAACATTCGACAAAACAACACAAGAAGCCGTTATCGAAATGATGACTTCTTCGCCAAAAGACTTGGAAGAAAGTTTTTATAAAAATCTGGAGTTTGGAACGGGCGGAATGCGCGGCGTGATGGGCGTTGGGAACAATCGCATCAACAAATATACGCTTGGAAAAAGTACTCAAGGACTTTCGGATTATTTGAAAATCGCCTTCCCAAACCAACCTTTGAAAGCCGTCATCGCTTTTGACTGCCGCCACAACAGTAAAACTTTGGCCAAAGTCGTTGCCGATGTTTTCTCTGCCAATGGCATCCAGGTGTTTTTATTTTCGGATTTGCGACCCACTCCAGAATTGTCTTTTGCCTTGAAATATTTGGGTTGCCAATGCGGAATCGTGTTAACTGCCTCCCACAATCCACCGGAATACAACGGTTACAAAGTGTATTGGCAAGATGGCGGACAAATCGTTCCTCCGCAAGACGGCGACATCATCAACACGATTGAAAATTTGAATTACAACCAAATCAAGTTTGACGCCAACGAAGATTTGATTCAATATATAGATGCCGAAATAGACCAAGCATTCATCAAATCGACTATCGAAAACGCCAGTTTTGGAACATCGCAAGAAGCAAAAGACAATTTGAACATTGTATTCACCTCTTTGCACGGGACTTCCATCACGCTCGTTCCCGATACTTTTGCACAAGCAGGATATAAAAACGTGAACATTGTTGAAGAACAAAGAGTTCCAAATGGCGACTTTCCAACGGTAAAATCTCCAAATCCCGAAGAGCCGGAAGCGTTGACATTGGCATTGGCATTGGCAGACAAAACCAACGCCGATATTGTCGTGGGAACCGATCCGGATTGCGATAGATTGGGTGTTGCCGTTCGAAACAACGAAGGCAAAATGACTTTATTGAACGGAAACCAAACGATGATTTTGATGACTGCATTTTTATTGAAAGAATGGAAAAAAGCGGGCAAAATCAACGGAAAACAATTTGTGGGCTCAACCATCGTTTCTACCCCGATGATTATGGAATTGGCCACGGCTTATGGCGTGGAATGCAAAGTGGGCTTGACTGGTTTCAAATGGATTGCCAAAATGATCAAGGATTTCCCGGAATTGGAATTCATTGGTGGTGGCGAAGAAAGTTTTGGATTTATGGTGGGCGATGCCGTTCGTGACAAAGACGCGGTGGCAGCCACTTTATTGATTTGCGAATTGGCGGCTCAAGTAAAAGCCAACGGAAGTTCGGTTTACAAAGAACTACAACAATTGTATGTGGAACACGGTTTTTACAAAGAACATTTGATTTCCTTGACCAAAAAAGGAATGGACGGTTTGGCAGAAATCAATCGAATGATGATTTCCTTGAGAGAAAACCCAATAAAAGAAATCAGTGGACAACGCGTGATTATGCTGGAAGATTACAAATCATCCGTTGCCAAAAACTTGTTGACTGGCGAGGAAGAAACAATGAACATTCCCAAATCGGACGTGTTGATTTATTACACTGAAGACGGCTCCAAGATTTGCGCCAGACCAAGCGGAACGGAACCTAAAATTAAATTCTACATCAGCGTAAACACGGAATTGGACAGTGTGGAGAATTTCACGAAAGTGGAAACTGTACTTAACGACAAAATCAAAAATATCATTGCTGCTATGCAGTTGAGCTAAAAAAATGAACGAACTGGACACAAATGACGCTCCAAAACTATTAAATTCGATTATCGGTTTAATAGATCAAACGCGTCATGTTGTTGCCAAAACGGTCAATCAAGAATTGACTTTGTTATATTGGAACATTGGAAAAACTATCAATGATGATATTCTAAAAAATGACAGAGCCGATTATGGTAAAAAGCTGATACCCACATTAAGTTCGGCCCTTACAGACAAATACGGAGTGGGTTTCAACAAAAGAAACTTGCAAAGTTTTATAAAATTAAACGCTGTTATAGAAGACATTACAATTTTGCACACAGTGTGTGCAAAATTGAGTTGGTCTCACATTAGAAACATAATTTACATAGAAAACCCAATAAAACGAGAGTTCTATATTCAAATGGCGATTCTCGAAAGATGGAGCGTTCGAACTTTGCAAGAACGAATGGACAGCATGCTTTTTGAAAGAACGGCCATCAGCAAAAAACCGGAGCACACTATTCTCGATGAGTTAAAAACATTGGCAAGCGAAAAGAAAATAAGTCCAGATTTAGCTTTTCGAGATCCTTATTTTTTAGACTTTTTAGGCTTGCACGACAGTTACTCGGAGAAAGATTTGGAAAGTTCCATTTTGGCACAGCTTCAATATTTTATCACCGAAATGGGTAGCGAATTTGCTTTTTTGGCCCGTCAAAAAAGAATAATTATTGACAATGAAGATTTTTATATCGATTTACTGTTTTATCACCGAGGCTTAAAAAGCTTGGTTGCCATAGATTTGAAATTGGGAAAATTCAAAGCCAATTACAAGGGGCAAATGGAATTATATTCTTCGTTGGTTAGAGAAAAACGAACAAAAAGAGGGAGAAAACAAACCTATTGGTTTGATTCTTTGCAGCGAAAAATCTCCGGAACAAATCAATTATTTAATGCTTGACAATGACGAGCAAATCAAAGTGGCAGAATATTTAACTTTATTGCCCGAAAAAAAACTATTGCTGGAAAAATTGGAAAAAGCCATAGCCATAGCAGAAAACATCAACAGAAAATAAATGGACAAAAACCTGATAAAACTATTACCCTATACAAAACCGTATCAATCGCATATCGTTTGGAACGTGATTTACAACATTTTGTATGCCTTGTTCAGCACTATCTCGATGTTGACTTTATTGCCAATGCTCGAAGTGCTGTTTGGCAAAACCAAATTAATCGAAAAAGCTCCTGTTTATGAAGGAATAGGAAGCATCATGCGTTTTGGCAAGGAATCCTTGTATTACCAAATTTCAGAATTAACCAAAGGAAGCGGCCCCCAATTTGCATTATTGCTGGTGGTTGTTTTGGTTATTTCTACCTTTTTATTAAAAAACTTGTTCAATTATCTGGCTTCCTACCACATCATGCACCTAAAAAATGGCGTATTGCGTGATTTGAGAAAAACGATGTTCGACAAAATAATCGAATTGCCCATTTCCTATTATTCCGAAAAAAGAAAAGGAGACGTGATGGCTCGAATGCTTGGCGACGTCAACGAAGTTCAAAATTCATTTTTTTCTATTTTAGAACTTGTTGTAAAAGAACCATTAACCATTGTTTTCGCTCTGATAACCATGTTTA
>JAGNPF010000163.1 GCA_017989775.1 Flavobacterium sp. | reverse complement strand
GAATATCACAGACAATACCGTAAATTATGTTAGAGCTAGACCAATGCCGGGAAGATCTCTTTCTATGGCTTTGTCTTATAAATTTTAAAAATTAAGTTACATATTAGTTGGTTCATAGTTAGTTACTAATTCCTCCACCGTAAGAAGTGCAGGAATTGATTTTTAAAAATTTTAAAAAACAGATATGGCATTTTCTAAACCTAAACTTAATTTTTGGCAAATATTGAGCATGAATGTTGGCTTTTTTGGCATTCAATATAGTTTTGGGCTACAGCAAAGCGCTGTTAACCCTATTTACGATTTTCTTGGCGCCAGTCCAGATCAGATTCCGTTGCTAAATCTTGCAGGACCCGTTACCGGATTGCTTGTTCAACCTTTAATTGGAGCTTTGAGCGATAAAACATGGCATCCCAAATGGGGAAGAAGAAAACCATTTTTTTTAATTGGAGCTTTATTATGCAGCATAGCTTTATTATTATTTCCTTTTAGCAGTTCACTATGGATGGCAGCAGGATTGCTTTGGATTTTAGATGCCGGAAATAATACAGCCATGGAACCTTACCGCGCATTTATTGCCGATAAATTAGACGAAGAGCAACAGCCTTTAGGGTTTCAAATGCAAAGTTTTTTTACGGGTTTAGGACAAACATTAGCCAATTTGTCGCTGTTCATTTTCCCGATGATAATCATAGGAAAAACAGGTTCGCTGCCAACTTGGGTTTACGCTTCCTTTTTTCTAGGAGCTATTTGTTCCATAACCACAATCTGGTGGAGCATTAAAACCACACCCGAAATCCCGCCAACAGAAGAAGAATTGGCAATTATAAAAGCCAAAAAAGGAGGATTATTCGAACCGCTTATCGAAATAGCTCATGCTATTAAAGAGATGCCAAAAGTAATGTGGCAATTAGCTTTGGTCTATCTTTTTCAATGGTATGCCTTGTTTTGCTATTGGCAAAATGCTTCAAAAAGTATTGCTTTATCGGTTTGGGATGCGACTCCCAAAAACAACCCTTCAGCTTATGAAGAAGCGGTTAGCTGGACTGGATTAGTCAATGGATGGTACAATATTGTCACTTTTTTGACTGCATTTGCCTTAGTAGGTCTTGCCAAAAAATTAGGCCCCAAAAAAGTTCACACCTTTTGTCTGTTATTAGCGGCGGTTGGATTTTTGATATTTCCGCACATCCATAACAAATACTTACTGTTTTTTGCCATAACAGGTTTTGGAATTGGCTGGGCTAGTATGATGGGAATACCTTATTTAATGGTAGTTGGAGACATTCCAAAAGAACGATATGGCGTGTATATGGGCATTATCAATATGATGATTGTAATCCCAATGATTATTCAAAATGTATCTTTTGGTTATATTTTAAAACATTTCCTAAACAATGATCCCCGTTTGGCTATCACTTTTGCTGGAGTACTTTTACTATTGAGTGCCGTTGCTACGCTTTTAATCAAAAGCAGAAACAATTTTCAAAACAAAAACTAATTAAAAATTACGAATTAAAAAATTACACTGCTAACTCTCTTTTAAAAGAGAAAAACGTAGCGTTAAATTAGTTGTAATCACTTAAAAACTAAAAAAATGAATACTATAGACATCCTATGCGTTGGCGAGGTTCTGGTAGATTTTATTGGACATCAAACAGGAGTTCTTATCAACAACACTAGAGATTATCACAGATATATCGGAGGTTCACCTACCAATGTTGCCATGAACGCTGCTCGATTAGGGCTGCATGCCACAATGGTTGCTTCGGTTGGAAACGATGGTTTTGGAACCTACATTTTTGAAAGATTATCGAATGTTGGCGTAGATACAACTCACATCAAATCGTTTGAAGACAAATCGACCAGTGTCATTTTTGTTTCAAGATCGGATGGTACACCCGATTTTATTCCGTATCGGGAAGCCGATTCGTATCTTTATGAAGAGCAAATTTCAACAGAAACCCTATCCAAAACTAAAATATTCCATACCACTTGTTTTGCATTAAGCAAAAATCCTGCACAAGAACTTATTTTAAAAAAGGCAGAAGAAGCCTTTCATTTGGGATGCAAATTGAGCATCGATTTGAATTACGCCAAAAAACTTTGGAACAGTCAAGAGGAAGCTTTACAAGTAATTAAAACCTATTGCAAGTTCAATCCCTTAATCAAAATTAGCGAAGATGATATGCTGCGCCTTTTTGAGAAGGAACTGCCACACAATGAAATTTTTGATTTTTTTCACAATGAAGGTGTGGAAACAGTTTGCCTGACTTTAGGAAGCAAAGGCGTTAAATTATATCAAAAAGGACAAAAAGTGATTGAAATGCCTGCCATTAAAATTGATGAAGTGGTAGACACTACCGGAGCTGGAGATGCTTTTTGGTCAGGATTCTTATTTGCTTACATCAAGAAAAAAACAGTTCAAGAATGTTTGGATGTAGCTTTAAAATTAGCCGCATTGAAACTTCAAAATGTGGGACGATTGCCAGACAACATTAATATTTTATCTAACCTTTTATAAAATACTATGCTACAGAACGACAAAACAATCGCAAATGGTGTTATGCTTAACGGTTATCCAGATAGCATTGGAGAGAAATTAAGTGATACGATAAAGATGCTTCAAATGCCCGAATTTGCAGGTGTATTTTCTTTATACTACGTGTTGCCAACCTTTTTTAATAGCGATTTAGACCGAGGTTTTTCTATTATTGATTATAATATTAACCAAGATTTAATTGATACAGAAGATCTAAAGGCATTAAACGAACTCCGTATTAAGCTAAAGTTTGACATCGTATTAAATCATCTTTCGGTAGCATCGCCTCAATTTAAAGACTTGCTCAAAAACGGAAATCAATCCAAGTATAAAGATTTTTTTATCAATTGGAATGAGTTCTGGCAAGGAAATGGAGTGGAGAATGAAGAAGGCGTCATCATTCCAAATCAAGATTTTCTGAATAAATTATTTATGAGAAAATCGGGTTTGCCCATATTAAAAGTACGCTTTCCAGACGGAACAGAGCAACCGTATTGGAACACCTTTTATCAGCAAATAACGTATAACAAAATTAGCCCAACCGATCTAGAAACCTTAAAAATAACACTTGAACAAAGTCAATTTATCTGTAAAAAAATCAATGATGCAATCGAACAAAAGCAAGACTTTGGGACTTTAAATTTTGAAGACCGCAATGCTTTTAAAGCTGAAATTATACAAATTGTAGAACAACATCGTTCGTATCTCGGTCAGATGGATGTAAATGCCGCATCACCATTGGTTTGGGAATTTTATGAAGAAACCCTAAAAAAGTTAAGTCAATATGGCTGCGAAATTCTTCGTCTAGATGCTTTTGCTTATTTGCACAAACAAATTGGAGAGTCCAATTTTTTCAACAAACCAGGCACTTGGGACTACTTACACCGCATAAAACAAATAGCCACCAAAAATAATTTAATGCTATTACCAGAAATTCATGCCGAATACGGATTGCATCTGCACGACGAAGTGGCCAATGAAGGTTATCCTGTATATGACTTTTTTCTGCCTGGCCTTACCATTCATACCCTCGAAAACCAAACCAGCAAAGCATTACTCTCTTGGGCAAAAGAAATTGTTGCCAAAGGATTTAAAACAGTAAATATGCTGGGTTGCCACGATGGCATTCCTGTTTTGGATTTAAAAGGAAAAGAGGTTGATGGTCAATACAACAAAGGCTTGTTGGATGATAATGAGATCGAAGCCATTATGAATACCATTATGGAACGTGGTGGCCGTGTGAAAAATCTTTACGACCCTTCAGGAAAAAAAATTTCTTATTATCAAGTAAATGCTACATTCTTTAGTGCATTGGGTGAAGACGAACAAAAGCTGCTGTTAGCAAGAGCTATCCAAATGTTTATGCCCGGAATTCCTCAGGTTTGGTATTTGGATCTTTTTGCCGGAAAAAACAATTATGAAGCCGCAGATAAAGGTGGCGACGCAGGCCACAAAGAAATTAATAGAACCACATTAACGATGGCAGACATTGAACAAGGATTAAAAACAGCAGTTGTAAAAAATCAGCTGGCGATTATTCGACTTAGAAATACTTCGAATGCTTTTTTGGGAACTGTAGCCATAAAAGATGCTTTTGAAGATACAATTGACATTAAATGGACAAACCATACAACCACAGCACATCTTCAAGCAAATCTTAAAACCTATAATTTTACCATTCATCATATTGAAAATGGTATCACACAAAAATTGAGTTTTTAGAAAAATGCCATCAAATTCAACGATTCTATCACTTTACACACCATAAAAGTCACTTGAAACAATCAATAAAATCCCGCTAATTCCAGCGGGAAATAAAATGGATTAACAAAAACAACTCAACTCCAACAAGTTTAAACAGTTAAACTTTTAAACGGTTAAACTTTTTTTCATTACATTTGCTTCACACTTTAGGGGTGTCTGCAATTGCAGGCTGAGACTTTACCCTCGAACCTGATCTAGTTCATACTAGCGTAGGAAAAAGTAAGATGACTTCTTTGTTGCACATTTGTGCGCAATTACAGCCATTCCTAAAGTATAATTACATACTAAATTCAAAAGGAATGGAACTAAAAATCAACAACCAAACAAAACAATTCGATGCCGAAAACCTAACGGTTCAAGCGCTCATTGACTTGGAAATTCCAGAAAACCAAAACGGAATTGCCCTAGCCATCAACC
>JAGNPF010000162.1 GCA_017989775.1 Flavobacterium sp. | reverse complement strand
CTATATTTGCACCAGAAATTAAAACCTAAAAAATCTTTTTACCATAAAAAACTAAACAACCATGGCAACTAAATGGACTATTGACTCAGACCAATCGGATGTGTTAATCCAAATGAAAGATTCCACAATTACGTATTTGGGTGGCGAAACCAATCATTTTGACGGATTCGTGTCCCTTGACGAAGATCAAATTGAAGATGCATCGGTAGAATTTTCTTTAGACAGCAATACTTTTACTTCTCAAAAAAGCACAACGGCATTGCAAAACAAAAACAAAAATGTTTCAACCAAGAAACCATTAATCCGATTCAAATCGACCTCTTTTCAAAAAATCAAGAACAACATCAATTTCCTGAAAGGGTATTTGACCATAAAAGATGTCACGAAAATGGTAGAACTCGATGCGGAATTCATCGGAATCAACAATTACAATGGCTCGAAAAAAGCGGCTTTTGAAATCAAAGGCGACATCAACCGAAATGATTTTGGATTGGACAAAAATTTCAACAATTCGAAAGAAAAAAATCGATTGGGCAAAAATCTGAAACTGGTAGCCAATTTAGAGTTTTCGATTTAATCCGTTAACACTGTTAACTTATCGTGAACTTTTAGGAAACTAAAAGAACCAAATAAGTTTCCAACTTACATTTGAATAAAAAACAATAAAGAGTCTGAGTTTGTTCAGCAAAAAAAATGAAAGAAAAAATTATAGCAAAAGCCTCTGATTTGTTCTTGAAACTAGGATTTAAGAGCGTCACGATGGACGACATTGCCGGAGAAATGTGCATTTCGAAAAAAACGATTTACAAATATTTCTGCAACAAGGAAATTTTGGTTGAGGAAACAACGGAAATAGTCCACAAGGCGATTCATCAGAGCATAGACACCATTGTGGCCAAAAACTACAATGCCATCGAAGAAAATTTCGAAATCAAGAAAATGTTCAAGGGAATGTTCAAAACAGGTGAAGCCTCGCCAGCCTATCAATTGAGAAAGCATTATCCCGAAATCTATGACAAGGTGATATCGCGAGAATTAAACGAATGCAATGCGGTTTTCAAACAAAACATAGAACGGGGAATCCAGCAAGGTTTGTATCGAAAAAACATACTGGTGGACACCTACGTAAGTTTTTATTACAACCTGATTTTCAGCATTCACGGAAACACCAGTTCCGAAAAAGAATCAAAAGAGCTGGAATTACAAGCATTGGAATACCACACTCGGGCAATGGCCACACCCGAAGGAATCATCGAACTAGAAAAACAATTACAAAACTATCATCTATAATGAAGAAACTATTTATAATCCCTTTACTCATTTTGGGATTCACCACAAAGGCACAAGTGCAAACATTGACCTTGAAGGATGCCGTAACCTATGCGTTAAAAAACAAAGCCGATGCCCAAAAATCAAGGCTTGAGATGGAAAACAGCGAATATAAAATTCAAGAAGTGCGCTCAAGAGCTTTGCCTCAAATTTCGGCCAACGGAAGTTTGACTTACAATCCCATATTGCAAACCAACATTCTTGATGGAGCTATCTTTGGGCAACCAGGTCAATCAGTACAAGTGTCTTTTGGACAAAAATGGACTTCGGGAGCAGGAATTTCTTTAAGCCAAACACTTTTTGATCAATCGGTTTTCACGGGATTGAGAGCAGCAAATTCTACTCGCGAATTCTACCAAATCAACAATCAATTGACCGAAGAGCAAGTGATAGAAAGAGTGGCCAACAATTATTACTCTGTTTATGTGCAACGCGAAAGATTAATGTTGCTAGACAGCAATTATGTGAATACCACCAAAGTTCGTGACATCGTCAGAGGACAATATGACAACGGATTGGCCAAGAAAATCGATTTAGACCGAATTGTTGTAAAAATGTCGAATATCGATACCGAACGTCAACAAATCAAAAATCAAATTGAATTACAGGAAAACGCTTTGAAATTTTATATGGGAATGCCTATAGAAACTCAAATCATTATGCCCAAAACTGAATTTGAGGTAACACCAATACTATTATCGGAAGCACCCAGCACAGAAAAAAGAACCGAATACCTACTCTTGAAAAAACAAGAAGAATTATTGGAGTACAACAAAACAGCCATCAAAGCCGAATATTATCCAACGCTTTCATTAGTAGCAGGCTATAATTTTCTAGGTCAAGGGCCAGAAATGCCTCTTTTTGCAAAACCTGCCGATGGGGTTTATTGGTCGGATTATTCAGCCATTGGATTGAACATGAAGGTGCCCATTTTTACAGGATTTGGAACTCGTTCCCGAGTGAGGCAAGCTGACAATGCCATTAAATCACTCCAAGTAGATATTAAAGATACCCAGCTTGCGCTTGATTTGGATTTTAGAAATGCGAAGACTCAAATTGAAAACAACTTGGTTACTATTAAAAATCAAAAAGAAAATATGCGCTTGGCTGGAGATATTCTGAAAAACACCAAGAACAATTATCTTCAAGGATTGGCCTCATTAACCGATTTATTGGATTCTGAAAACGCATCGCTTGAAGCACAAAACAATTACACAAGAGCAGTTTTAGCTTACAAAATTGCCGAAATAGCATTAATCAAATCAAAAGGCGAATTAAAAAACTTATTAAACTAAATATTTCAAAATGAAAAAACCAATTTACATTATAATTGCCGTAGCATTAATAGGTGGTGCAGCATATACATTAATAAACAACAAAAAGAAAAACGCAGAAGATACCGCCATTGTAGCCCAAAAAAACAGCTCGGTTGCGGTAAGAGTTGCCACTGTAACCACCGGAAAACTGGACGACGCATTCAAAGCCAACGGAAATTTTGAACCGATTCAGGAATTGACTTTTTCGGCCGAAAAATCAGGCAAAGTAATTAGCGTTTTGGCAAAAGAAGGCGATTATGTCAATGTTGGACAAACATTACTAATCGTTAGAGCAGACGTGATAAATGTAAGTGCACAAGCGGCAAAAGCAGCTTATGACAATGCAAAATCAGATTATTCAAGATATGAAAATGCTTTTAAAACAGGCGGTGTTACCAAACAACAATTAGACCAAGCCCGATTGGCTTTGACCAATGCCGAATCGAACTGGAAACAAGCCAACATCAACGTGGGCGACACCAAAGTAAAAGCACCAATCAAGGGTTACATCAACAAAAAATATGTAGAACCGGGATCTATTTTAGCAGGAATGCCTGCAACAGCTCTTTTTGACATCGTGAATGTTTCTAAACTAAAATTAAAAGTAACGGTCAACGAAAGTCAAGTGCCCAACCTGAAATTAGGAAACAATGTAAGTATTACTGCAAGTGTCTATCCTGACAAAACTTTTACAGGAAAAATTACCTTCATCGCTTCAAAAGCGGATGCGAGTTTGAACTTCCCAATCGAAATTGAAGTAGCCAACAATCCCAACAACGAAATCAAAGCTGGAATGTACGGAACAGCGACTTTTGAATCACATTCTTCAAAACAAACCGAAGCCAAAACAATTCCAAGAACTGCTTTCGTAGGCAGTGTTAGCAGCAACCAAGTGTTTGTGGTAAACAACAATGTGGCAACTTTGAAAACAATCGTGGCTGGTAGAATCCTTGGCGACAAAGTAGAAATCCTGGACGGATTGAACGATGGCGATGTAGTGGTTACAAGCGGACAAATCAACTTGAGCGACAACACCAAAGTAAATATCGTTAAATAATTTCCTTAAAGACAACAAATGAAAATAGTCGATATATCCATAAAACGACCTTCCATAATCATAGTATTATTTACCATATTACTATTGGGTGGTTTGTTCAGTTACAAACAACTGAGCTACGAATTAATTCCAAAATTTGAAGTAAACGTAGTAACGGTTTCTACCGTATATCCGGGAGCTTCGCCAGGAGAGGTTGAAAACACCGTGACCAAAAAAATCGAAGATGCTATTTCCACAATGGAAAACATCAAGAAAATCGAATCCAAATCCTACGAAAGCCTTTCGGTGGTAATGATTACCTTGACCACCGAGGCCGATGCCGATTATGCTTTGAATGATGCCCAACGAAAAATCAATGCCGTTCTAAAAGACCTTCCGGACGATGTCGATCCACCATCCTTGAGCAAATTCTCGCTCAGCGATTTGCCAATTATGAATATTGGTGCCACCGGAAAAATGGACGAAATTGCTTTCTATGATTTACTAGACAAAAAAATCCAACCCATATTGTCGCGTGTTCCCGGTGTGGCGCAAGTGAACCTTGTGGGTGGACAAGAAAGAGAAATCAAAGTAAGTATAGACTCTAAAAAACTGCAAGGTTACGGACTTTCGGTTCCGCAAGTACAACAAGCCGTATTGGCATCGAACCTTGATTTCCCTACTGGAAACATCAAAACCAGAGAAAACAAAACACAAATTCGTTTGTCTGGAAAATACAAATCGGTTGAAGAAATGCGTAATTTGGTTATTTCTTCCAACAACGGTGTCCAAATTCGTTTGGGCGACATTGCCGATGTGCAAGATGCCCAAAAAGATGCAGAAAAAATTTCGAGAGTAAATCAAAAAAGCTCCATCCTTCTTCAAGTCATCAAACAATCGGATGCCAATGCGGTTGAAGTAAGCGCAAAAGTAAAAAAAGCCATTGCTCAAGTCGAAAAAGATTATGCCAAATCGGACTTGAAACTGGCTGTGGCCAATGACAGTAGCGAATTTACCCTAACAGCTGCCGATTCGGTAATGCACGATTTATT
>JAGNPF010000007.1 GCA_017989775.1 Flavobacterium sp. | reverse complement strand
TTCGATTTGCTATACCAGTTCGTTAAAGCTCGGATTGAAATTGATACTTTTCATTGTAGAAAAGATTATATTTTTATATTTGGATAAAAAACAGAAATATGAATATTTTAGGAATAGGATCACGCATCAAACATCCAGAGTATGGATTGGGAGTAGTAACGAATGTAACTTCAAAACAATATTGGGTTACTTTCATAGAAGATGGTTTGGAGACCATTGAAATTGACAGCAATTTTGAAATCATTGAAGCAGTGGAAGATGAAGTAGATTCGGTTAGTTTTCGTGATGTAGAGAAATCATTGAAGAATTTACTCCAAAAATGGAGTGATGTTTCGCAAATAGTTCCCATTGCCGATAAATGGAAAGGCGGAAAAATCATTCTGGAACCGGGAACCAATACCCAAAATAAAGAAGTACCTATTGATACTTTTTTTCATAAAATAACAATGGTTCGCGATAGAATAAGGGTGATGGAGCAAAAGATTAATGCCAGTAAATTGGATGAAGCCGACAAAATCGATTTGCAACAATATATCACCAGAATTTATGGAAGTCTGACGACTTTTAATGTGTTATTTAAGAATTCCAATGATTATTTTGTTGGAGAGAAGAGTAAATAGTGTTCAGTTTCCAGTAGTTAGTGTTCAGTTAAAATTATAACTGAACACTGCTAACTGATGACTCTTTTCCTCTGCCTGTTTTTGATATAATCATCGATGGCTTCTTTGGAAGTGTACCAATTTCGACCTTCCTTGTAAGCATCTATTTTGCCTGTTCGGGCTAATAAACTAACATATTCCTGACCGTAAGGAGTATTGGGTTCGCTTACGATATCGGATATAGTTTGGTAATCATAACTGCTTCCGGGCATCGCATTCAAATAAATATTCAAGCTGCGTTCCAAGGCTTGACACATCAAAAGCATTAATTTTTGATAATTACCATTATTAGCTTGATTGAGCGCTTCATAATATTTTTTTCTATCATTTTTTAAGATAATAGCCGGAGGAAAACCACAACGCATTAATAATAAATTCATACTCAAACGAACCGTTCTTCCATTTCCGTCAAAAAACGGATGAATCCAAACGAGCTTATGATGAAAAATGGTTGCCAATTCAATATCGTTCAATTCTAAAGGATTTGTATTGACAAAATCAATTAATTCATCCAGTAAATCCGAAACTTTATTGGCGTTTGGCGGAACAAAATTAGCTCCCGAAATACGAACACCACCATTGCGCAAACGTCCAGCAAAATCATCCTCGATAGAACGCAAAACCAAACCGTGCAAAGACAAAATATCAATACTTCTCAAGATATAATCATCGTTGATTATCGAAAATAAATAATCAATGGCTTTGTCGTGATTGTGTGTTTCAAAATGTTCTCTAAGTGATTTACCTTTAATGGTAATTCCTTCTTGAAGTACCATTTGAGTTTCTCGCAAACTCAGTGTATTCCCTTCAATACTATTGGAATTATAAGTCCATTCTATGGATAAACTCTCTCTGATTTTATTCAAAGCGATGTTGGGCAATGGTCTGCTGGCTTGCAAATCTTGCTTTTTTTGGTACAATCTTTCAAAGGTTGATCGAAACTCTGCTCTATATCCTAAATCTATTTTCCACATAACCCCACAAATATACAAAATTATCGGATATATTTAAATTTTATTCTATCCGATATTAAAATTAATTTTTTTTAACAGTTTGCGATAATTTGTTTATCGTGTAAATACATTGTCAGGGAGCAGCAACAAGTTGAAAATTTTCAGGTATTTAGGTATTTATAAATCAATAAACACTTCTGGATATTACGATAAAAAGTCCCAATTCATTGTAGAGTTGGGACTTTTTATAAACCTCCATCAAAGGAGTTTTTTTATTTTTTCTTGCTTTTGTTCTTTTTGTTTTTCTTTGCTTTTTTGGCTTTAGCTTTGGCCTTTTTTTCTTTGGCTTTGGCTTTCAATTTAGCCTTTTTTGCTTTTTCTTTTTTTGCTTTTTTCGCCTTTTTGGCTTTGGCCTTGGCTTTTTCTTTAGCTTTTTTGGCTTTCTTTTTTTCTTTTTCCTTCTTTTTGTTTTTTTTCTTCTTCTTGTCTTTTTTGGGTTCTAATTCTATCAGGGGATCAAGTTCTTCCAAAAAAGGTTCTTCTTGATTTTCTTCTGCCACCGGAATTTCAATAGCTTGTTCAATTACTGCTTCAGTTGATTTGCGCGCCCTGGGTTTTCTGGTTTTTGGAGAGGCAACTACCTCGGGTGTTTCTGGAATAGCTTCATTTGCAAATTCCTCGTTATTTTCTTCCATAATTCTATGTTTTTATTAAAGGATTAGTTAAATGTAAATTAATTGTTATTAAATTTTTATCAAATATAATCAATAAAACAACTAGTCAATGTTAAGGTTTTGCCATAAGAAATCACAAAAAAAAACCATCGAAAGATGGTTTTTAATTATACTGTTGGCTATTCAACAATTTATTTGGCAGCAGGATTGGCCGTTAATTCGGCAATTTTTACGATGACATCAACTGCTTTTTGCATACTTTCGGCAGGAACATATTCGTATTTTCCGTGAAAGTTGTGTCCGCCTGCAAAAATATTGGGACAAGGCAAGCCTTTGTAGGATAATTGGCAACCATCGGTTCCGCCTCGAATGGGTTTTATGAGTGGTTTTATTTTTAATAGTTTCATGGCGTGTTCGGCAATGTCCACGATATGTTTGACGGGCAAAACCTTTTCTTTCATATTGTAATATTGGTCTTTGACCTCTGCAATGACGATGTCTTCCCCAAATTTCTTGGCAAATTTCTTATTGATTTTCTTGGCAATTTTGGCAATCAATTCTTTGCGTTTTTCAAATTTTTTCTTGTTGTGGTCGCGGATAATGAGTTCCAAAACGGTTTCTTCAATACTTCCCGTGAGATGGTGTACGTGAAAAAATCCTTCGTAACCTCTTGTTTCCTGCGGTGTTTCACCTTTGGGCAATTCATTGATGAAATCATTGGCGATAAGCATCGAATTAATCATTTTTCCTTTGGCATAACCCGGATGGACACTTTTTCCTTTGAAGGTAATTTTGGCTCCGGCCGCATTGAAGTTTTCGTATTCCAGTTCGCCCACTTGGCTTCCATCCATGGTGTAAGCCCAGTCGCAACCAAATTTTTCGACATCGAAATGGTGTGCGCCACGACCAATTTCTTCGTCTGGCGTAAAACCAACCCTGATTTTTCCGTGCTTGATTTCGGGATTGTTGATCAAGAATTCCATTGCACTCACGATTTCAGTGATTCCGGCTTTGTCGTCGGCGCCAAGAAGCGTGGTTCCGTCAGTCGTGATTAAGGTTTGTCCTTTGTATTGCAACAAATCCTTGAAATATTTCGGGGATAAAACGATGTTTTGTTCGGCATTCAACACAATATCGCCTCCATCATAATTGGTGACAATTTGTGGTTTTACATTGGCACCGCTAAAATCAGGCGAAGTGTCAAAGTGGGAAATAAAACCTATGGTGGGTACTTCGTGATCGACATTGGAGGGCAATGTGGCCATTATGTAGGCATTTTTGTCGATGGTTACGTCCTGCATTCCAATGCTTTTCAGTTCTTCGACCAATTTGTCGGCCAAGTCCCATTGCTTTTTGGTGCTTGGCGTGGTTTCTGAACTGGAATCGGATTCGGTGTCTATAATGACATAGCTTATGAAGCGGTCTATGATATGTTGCATTTTTGTATTTTTTTATACAAATGTAATCAATTTTTCAGGAGCTGATTGCTTCTTTGAGTTACTTTAATGAAGCATTTTTATTGACACGAAGTAGTGGTGGCAAAAGGAATAATATTGTTTTTTTTGAAAGTTGAACGCTGCTTTTTTAGTGCCGTTTTTTTCTTATTTTCCTTCCCCGGGAAAACCAAAAGCATAACTTTTCCCAATGAGAATCAGTAGTCCATGGATAACTGGCTCTGGGAAAAAATCCAATTTCTCCAGAAAATAATCATAAATTTTATTGTTGTAATTCGTTATGACGAAAGGTAAGGATTTCGAAAACAGGAAAATTTTCTTTGCGTTGCCATCGTCAAAGGAGCCGTTTGCTTGAATACATGCAATGTTGATTTCCTTTTTTTGTTTTTTAAAAGCAATGAATTCAAGGGTTGACAGGGGAGCGTCTTTAGTCCCGTTATAAAAAATGATGGATTTTGCCACATCTATCATGATCCATTTTTGTAGTTCTTTGCAATAGACTTCGTTGAACGAATGTCCTCCGGAAACGCTGGAATCATTGGACAAATTCTTCAGACCCCATTCTTTGACCTTGATGTCGTTGATGACGCAAAAATTGGAATAAATCTGGGAAAAATCACTGCAAACTCCTCCTTCTCCATTGATCATTTTTTGTAAAGCCACAGCCGACGACTTTCCCAATCCCGGGCCTCCTTTGACGTTTTTTTTGAGCCAGATGGCTATTTTTTCGGCTTTTTCAAAATCGCTTAAATCTTTGGTTTCATTACTGAAAATCAAATGGTTGATTTCTGAAAATAGGGGTGGAATATTGGTTTTTTGGTTTAAATCATTATAGCAAAAGTTTTCTATGGTCTCTAATGAGACGGTTTTAGACACTAATTGGTATCTAATTTTGTACAATAGCGGATGTCTTCTTAAGTACCAATTTAGAGTTTTACCCATTTTGACGATGAATTTAGACCAAAATTTGTTTAGAAATAAAAGCTTACACCATCGATTTGGGGATTTTCTATGTGTAATAGATTTCTAAAGTAAGAATAATTTTTTAGAAACTCACAAAAAAAGTACAAACAGACAAAATAGTCGGTAAAACGTTAACTATTGTTCAGCAAAACTGCAAATTCCTTGACTTTGTCCCAATCCGTATATTCGATATTTGTCTTGGAATTTGTTGGCCCGTTGGTCATCCACATAATCAATTGAATCATTAATCTGTCGGTAAAAGGATATTTTTGATAATCGAGTTTCCCCGCAAAAACTGCAGATATGTTGGGTATCCAATCAATGGTTTGAAGAAATTTGATAAAATAAGGATTGGTTTCCGGAGTGGCTCTTTCGGGTTTTCGAGCCACTAGATTGACCGAAAAGAAGGAGTTCTTGGTTTTGTCGAGTTCTTTTTTGTGCTCTTTTATGAAGTCGATTATTTTTGAATTGTGTTTGCCGTAGCGAATGCTGGAACCAATAATAAACTTGTCAAAATCAGCAATTTTCCCATCAAAATCATCAATGGAGAACAATTCGACCGAGTTGCCTTTTTCTACCAAAACTTCCTTGATCACATTGCAGATTTTCAAGGTTTGTCCATCAACTGTCGAGTATAGAATTCCGATTTTTGAGTTCATTTTGGTAAAGGATTTAGGGGGTTGTGTAATAAGTCGGTTTTATTGATGATATAAAAGTAGTTTTTTTTTATATGTGTTCAAAATTAAGCCCAAAATCCAAATTTCCTGTGATTTATGTTGTCGTTCAATAGTTTACTTATTAATAATTTTCTCAATTTTGTCGTGTAAATTTTCTTTAATCCATTTATTCATTTCTTCTTTATTTTTTGCTTTGCAACTTGTCCAAGGACTTTCTTCATTAAAAATTATTTTTTCACTTTTCAAATCATACAATGAGTGGTATAAATTTCCTCTTTCCATAACTAAAAAATCATTTTTTATAAATATTTTCACATTATCAAGATTTTTTGGACCTTCATCATAATTGAAAGCAATTGGTATAAAATCACATTCTTTTGTTTTTATATTATCTTCAAATTTAAATTTACAATCTTCGACTAATCTTAAATCAATTTTATCACTTTTGTTCCAATCTTGTTTTTTCCATTTTAGTATTTGCCATTCGGTATCGTCAAAACCTGCCATTGAAAAATACAACACATAAACATCATCTTTATATTCAATATATTGTTGGAATAAATAATCTTTAAAAATTGATTGTAATATTTTTACTTTTATATCTGCATATTTATCAAAACCTTCTTTATTTAGGGTTTCTTTTCCAACTTTTTTATATTTTTCCACAACTTTTAGGCTGTCATTTATTATTCCTTCTTTTTTTAATTCTTCAAGTTCCAATTTTCCAACTATATCAAAATAATAATAAACACTTCTATATTCTAAATTTTGGGAATAAGAATTTAATGTACATAATATTAGAAATAGTATAATAGTAATTTTTTTCATTTTAAGTTTTTGCGGATAAGTTGTTTGTCTATTTTATTAAATTATAACAATATAAAAGAACTCCAAACCATTCCGTTTAGAGTTCTTCTTTGTGATTTCGAAATTATCTAAGAATTGCCGTTGCTCCAATCAATCTTTCTGGAAAAATACATCACGGCGGCAAGAATGGCAAACAATCCGATGCTTCCCACTAGTAAAGCGTAGTTTTCCAATTGGATAATTACATAAAGGAAAGTGTATAAAGAGCCAAGCGAAGCCGCAATAAACGTCGGGAACTTCCTGTTTTTTAAAATGGAAACCGAGTAGAGCGAGATTAACGTGATTACGGCAATTCCGGCAATGATGTAGGCTTTCATGAAGCTGCTGTGTTCCGTAATCGAAATCAGCAGGGTGTAAAACATGATGAGTGCCAGTCCAATCATCGTGTATTGGAAGATGTGAATCTTGATTTTGCTTATCGATTGTATCAGGAAGAAAATCAGGAAGGTCAAGCCAATCACTAAGAAACCGTATTTCGAGGCGCGTTCGTTTTGCTGGTATTGGTTTACGGGAATCACGAAATCAACGCCAAAAGCATATTGGCTCAAATCAGGCAAGTTGTCGAAAGTTTGTTGCGAAAAAGCCCTGTTGATGTGCAGGATTTTCCAATTGGCCACAAATCCATTGGCACTGATTTGTTTGGTCTTGTCATCCGGAAGGAAATTACCGGTAAAACTTGGCGAAGCCCAATTGGATTCCATGCTCAACTGCGTGGTTTTCCCGATGGGAACCATTTTTAATTGTTGGCTTCCGTTGTAAGTGATGTCGAAACGGAAGACGGTTTTTCCTTGATTCAGGATTTTGCCCAAATCGATATACCCTGTTTCCAAGGCTTCGGTGGTTTCTTTCGAGTTGGAATTATACACGGGTTCAAAGGTCAAATTCGTGTTTCCAAAATTGATTTTCACCTCGTCCTTGATGCTTTTCAAATTGGTGGTTTGTATCAAAATCGTGGCTTTGTCCCATTGGATATCTTCGTTTGCAATGTTTTTGCTGCTGAAATCCGGATGGATGTAATTGCCTTCAAACTTCATTTTGGAACTGAAAACCACCGATTCATAATTGTTTCTGTTCAGGACTTTAGTGGTTACATTCGATTTTGCCTTGAGTTCTTCCGGAAAAAAGTAGGCAAAATTGGTATGGGCTTTTCTTTGCTTTACGGTTTCTTTGGTTTTTTCGTTTATCGAAAGTGTTTCTTCATAAAAAGTGTAAGGGATTTTCAATATTGGGCCGTAAAGAAAGACGTTTCCGCCCCATTTATCGTTGATTTCGCCGATGACTTCTTCTTGTCGTTGCGACCTTTCTTTGATCAAGTTTTTTACGAATTCGAGTGGAATAAGCAAAACAAAGGTTAGCATGCCAACCATCATCATTTTGGCAGTGTTGGATTTAATGAAATTAGAAATTACATTTTGATTTTCGGGTGTTTCCATGATTAAAAATTTAAAGGATTGATGTTGAATACGATTAGAATATACAGGATGGTAACGGGAATGTTTGCTAACAAAATCAAAATTTTAATGGCAATATATTCCCGATATTTGGGCAATACGATGAAGTGGTAAGCGAGGTTGAAAAACATAATTCCATTGACCAGAATGGCAAATAGAACATACAAAAGGCCAATGAATAAAATGTTGAAATTGTCTGGAGCCATTTTTTGGAGGACTAATAAAAATGTTCCTATCACAAAGGAAATAATTGCCAATTCTGTCGAAAATTTACCATTGATAGGTGGTTCAAATGTGGATGTTTTCATAATTTATATTTTAAAAAGTACTTTGTAATTCAAAGTATGTGGATAAAAAAATACTGCTATTTTTTTTGGATTAATTGTTCAAGGGCTTCAATATGCTCTTGAAATGCTTTTCTCCCTTCTTTGGATGCCCTGTAACTGGTATTCGGTTTTTTGCCGATGAATTGTTTTTCAACGGAAATATAGTTTTCGAGTTCCAATGCTTTGGCATGGCTGGCCAAATTTCCGTCGGTAACGCCCAAAAGTTCTTTCAGCGTACTGAAATCGGCAGATTCATTCACCATCAAAACCGACATGATGCCCAGTCGAATTCTGTGATCAAAAGCTTTGTTGATATTTTGGATGATGTTTTTCATAAAATTGTTACTCTATTGATTTCCAGTTTCCTTTCGTAAAGAACATATTTTCATATTTTTCTGAATGAAATACATAATAGAATGTCCAAATTTCTCGGTATAAAGTTGGATTTTTATTTAAAATGTGGAAATTATTATTTTTTAAATCTATATCTAAAAGAGGGCTACTATGTCCATTATTAAATTTTATACTCCTTATAATCGTTTTTACAATTCTTTCTTTTTCTGTGATATGGAAATAAATCTTGTTGTCTTTTTTTATTTCAAATCTGTAATGGTTGTACTGCCAATCGGCTTGTTTACCAGCACATTTGTTTTTATCTATAACATATTCGCCATAAATTTCATTTTCATTTAATTTCATTTTTGTATTGAATAATTTCAAAAAACACAAAAATGCGATAAGCGAAAATAGCATAATCCAAGAAATAGAAGCAATTTTTTTGACGACCTTATTTTTTGAAAATATCCCATAAATCATGAAGATTAATATTCCAAGGAACCACCAGAAATAGACGAAAAAAAACATTTATTTTCTGTCGTATTTATAATACATTATCGAACCGTAAAGAATGTGGCAAACCCCGAATCCCAATGCCCAAAACTCCAACGCATATCCTGAAAATTCGGTAGCCAAAAGGCCAAGAATGATTACGGTGATTCCAAGGTATCTCACGTCTCTAAAGGTATATTTGCTGGCGTTGACACAAGAAAGTCCATAAAAAATCAGGGTAACCGGGGCAATCAAACCATAGATTTCGTTGCGAAGCAGGATTAATGCAAAGATTCCTCCAGTTGCCAGCGGAATCAAGAAATTGATGATCATCCTTTTGGATGTGGCATTCCATACTTTTTCTCCTTCTTTTTTTGCTTTGCCAAAAGTAAGTATTGTTGCCGTAACAACCGATAAAACCAATACCAAAAAAGCGGTAAGCGCAATTAATTGGAATGTACGGCTTTCCAAGGTGATGTAATAACTCTTGTGATTCATTAATAATTGGTTGGCCACAAAAGCACCAATCAAGGCATAAAAACCAGCCAGAATTCCAGCCAAACCACTCAAAGAAATAAACTGCGATGATTTGTTCATCATCTTTTTTATTTCACTAATGTCTTGTAAATATTTTTCTTCCATTTTTAAAGTACTTTGAATTACAAAGTAAATGATAAAAAAAATAGTTGCCAAAGGAATTGACAACTATTTTGAAAATATTTTGAAGGTTGGTTCCTTAATTGTTTAATGGAATGGAATAACCTATAGCAACTGCTCCAGAAAACTGTTTTACGGTTTCATGGTAATAATAAGTAAACTCTAATTCATAATTATGTTTGCGACCTAATGCCAATCCCAAACTGAAAGGGACGTGCATCAATAATCCATTTTTTTTTATATTGGTGAAAGGGGTGTAAGTCTCGAATGAACCTATGGAACCGCCAAGACCAACTTCAAAATAGGGGGCAACCCAAGGGATTGGTGCTGCTACACGTACTTTTCCGCCAAATAAAAAAGCATTGGATGTCACTTTGTAATAATCTGGCAGATTAGTATTTTTATCGGCTGATGTTATGACAAGTCCAGCATAAGGTCTTATGCCAAACCATTTTGTTAGGCCAAACACATATTCCCCTTGAGCATAAAATCCGGAACCGGTTATGTCCACATCATCATAAGGAGCGCTTAATCCAATACCTATCGAAGCATTAATGTAATTGCCGATTTTTGGTTGGGCATTTGTTTTGGTAGAAAGAAACAATGTAAAAAAAGCAATGGCAAAAATTAAACGAAAAGTGGAAAACATAGTATTTTTTGGTAGTTTATAATTTTTTATTGATGGATTGCAATAATTATGGTCTTTAAAAAAAGACTTTTTTGAATTTTCAAATGTAACAAAATGATTATTTTTTTAACAATAAAAAACCAGTGTTTTTTAAAAAACAAAATCTCCCGTAGGAGATTTGTGTTTTAATTTTTGGAAATATTTTACAGCCTGAAGATTCCTCCAAAAGAGATGATGGTTTCTCCAAAGAAGAACTCTTGTTTGGCCTTGTCCGAGGAACTTTTGGTGGTTCGAATGTCTTGCATGTTGATGTAACCTCCTTTTAGCGCGCCTTCAATGGTGAAATATTTGAAGATGGTAAAGTTGATTCCAGCCTTGATGGATGTTCCATAACCCGAAACGTGAAATTCGTCGTATCTTTCTTTTCCCAAAAGGGTGCTGTTGGTTTTTGGATACAACACGCCAATTCCAAAACCTTCGTTGATGTTCACTTGGAATTTGTCGGTGTTTTTGATGCCAAACCAATGCGAAATATCATCCTGTCTGGCAAATTCGCTGTACACATAATTCAGTCCGTCGGTATGTTCGAACATCAGGAAATCTTCGGTCAATACGGTTGGAGTGTTGTTGTAACCTCCGTTGAATGGTGGGTTTCCGTCAATAACTCCCGTGATGTTGGCGGTTTGGTTTTGGGTCATGACATATTTCATGTGGTCAACACCAAGGGAAACGCTGTATTTGTCGGTAATGAAATAACCCAATTTGAAATTGGTTTGAGGAATTGTCATTCTCCCCGGCGTGATATAGTCAACATGCCAGCCTTTTGGTTTGTCGTGTGCTGTGGCATTTTCTACCACAAAATTGTAATCATCTCCCATGAAATGAATGTCGGAATCGGTGTATTTTTCGCGGTTTCCACCCCAAGAGATGGTGAATTTTCCTTTGTTGTGGGCGGTGTATCTTTCTTTTTTGATGGAGTCGTTCTGTGCGAACGAGTTCATTAGAACAAAAAACGTTAAAAATGCGGTGTATAAAAAAGTAGGTTTCAAAACGATAGGAATTAAAATTGATTTATGGTTTTTCTGATGGCCACCAACTTGGTCATCAAGCCTTCGAAATAATCCAAATGCAACATGTTGGCGCCGTCACTCTTGGCATTGGCAGGGTCAAAATGGGTTTCGATGAAAATTCCATCCACGCCCACGGCAATTCCGGCCTTGGCAATGGTCTCGATCATGTCGGGTCTTCCGCCAGTCACTCCGCCAGTTTGGTTGGGTTGTTGCAAGGAATGAGTCACGTCAAGAACCGTGGTGGCATAGTTTTGCATCGTTGGAATTCCTCGGAAATCAACAATCATGTCTTGGTAGCCAAACATGGTGCCGCGATCGGTAACCATCACGTTTGGGTTGTTGCAATCCAATACTTTTTGAACGGCGTGTTTCATGCTTTCCGGACTCATGAATTGTCCTTTTTTTAGGTTCACGACTTTTCCGGTATTGGCAGCAGCCACCACTAAGTCGGTTTGACGCACCAAGAAAGCGGGAATTTGTAACACATCGACATATTGGGCGGCCATTGCGGCATCTTCATTGGTATGAATGTCGGTAACGGTGGGAACGCCAAAAGTTTGGGAAATTTTCTTTAGTATTTTAAGTGCTTTTTCGTCTCCAATGCCAGAAAAACTGTCAATTCTGGAGCGATTGGCTTTCTTGAACGAACCTTTGAAAACGAAAGGAATTTCTAATTTGTCTGTAATTCCAACCAGTTTTTCGGCAATTTGCATCGCCATTTCTTCGCCTTCGATGGCGCAAGGGCCAGCCAACAGGAAAAAGTTGTCACTATCGGTATGTTTGATTTGTGGAATATGGTGTATGTTCATAACGTGATTTTTGAAAGCGCAAAGATAGTCAGGAATTGTGGTTTGCGATTTAAATTTGGCTTAATTTTTTTTCAGGCTCAATCCCATGGGAACCATCAAATATCCTTTTTCGTAGATGTTCAAATACAGTATGACGGGATTTTTTTGACCTTCCCATTTGATCTCGTAGACATCCAGTAAACCAACTCCCATTTCACTTCTTTTGGTTGGAAACGGGCAGCAGCTTTCGAGTTTGGTATAGGTTATTTTTTCGCCTTTTGGTCCAGCCAAGGCGTTCAAAAATCGTTGTTGGTTGATGGTTTCGTTTCTGGTGGTTCCGTAAAAAATATTGATGGGATAATTTTTGTCGAAACCATATTTTTTGTCCTTGCTGAATTCGGTAATGACAAAGGTGTTATCCTTTAATTGAGGAGTTGGGGCATTCTCATCCACGTTTCTCAAGGTTGATTTGGTGCTGACACAGGCAGTGGCAATGAGGAGCAAAGCAATTAGGAATAGTATTTTTTTCATAATCCAAATTATTTGTTTAAAATTTTGTAAGACAAATTTAGATGGTATTCTTAGCATAAACAACAATTAACGTTTAAATTCTGCTTTCTAAATTAGAATGATTATTTTCGTGGCATAATAAGAACTGTTATGGATGTGATTTTTCAAACTTGGCCTTGGTATGTTTCGGGCTTTTTGATAGGGATGATAATGCTTTGCCTGATTTATTTCGGGAGAGTTTTCGGAATGTCTTCCAATTTGAGCACCTTGTGTTCGATGACGGGAATAGGGAAGAAAGTGTCCTTTTTTGACTTCGATTGGAAAGCACAACGCTGGAATTTGTTGGTGGTTTTGGGAGCGATGCTGGGAGGTTTTGTGGCAGTTCATTTTATGAGCGATGACTCGAACGTGGACATCAATCCCAAAACGATTGCCCAATTGGCCCAACTGGGAATCGATGCCCCAAACGGAAAATTGTTGCCCGACACTTTGTTTGGGAATGACGTTTTCCAATCTCCAAAAATGATTTCCATCTTGGTTATCGGTGGGATTTTGATTGGTTTTGGCACCCGTTATGCCAGTGGTTGCACTTCGGGACATGCCATTTCGGGCTTGAGCAATCTTCAAATCAAATCATTGAAAGCGGTAATCGGATTTTTTATCGGTGGATTGATTATGAGCCATTTTATTTTACCCTTACTTTTTTAAGCCATGAGAGCATTGAAATATTTAATCGTTGGATTCGTGTTCGGGATTGTTTTGACCAAATCCGAAGCCGTTTCTTGGTACAGGATTTATGAAATGTTCCAGTTTCAATCGTTTCATATGTACGGAATTATCATGGTTGCGGTCGTGACGGGAGTGATTGGCATCCAAATCATCAAAAGAAAAAACATAAAAGACATCAAAGGGTTGCCGATAGAAATTCAGGAAAAAGATTCCGGTTCCATTCGTTTCTGGATTGGAGGAATCTTTTTTGGATTGGGTTGGGCTTTGGTGGGTTCTTGTCCCGGTCCAATATTCATATTATTGGGAGCAGGATTTTTGCCCGTGATATTGGTGCTTTTCGGGGCGCTTTTTGGAACTTTTCTTTATGGTTTGTTGCGTGACAAATTGCCGCATTAAATCCTCACCCCAACTCTCTTCAAAGTAGAGGGAGTCGAAATTAGATTGAACCCAAATTCCGCATTAGAAAAAAAACAGCTATGGAATTTGATATATCCTACACCAGTAAAGAGATTACGCCTTGGGGCGGAATGGTTTTTTTGAAGCAAAAGCTTAAGTAAATTGGCTTTAGAGAGCAAATTATTCAATGCAAAGATTGCCTCAACCAAAATCCAACCGAGGTCACAAAGTAACCATAATAATTGAGGCCTTTGTCACCAGTATTTGGTGTGTAGCCAATCGGTTTATGCACACCGAAGTTACCCGACACGATGTTGCATTGGGTAGAATATTTGACTGGGATGAGATTCCTGCCCAAGATGCCGCCAAATTTACACACCCCATTCAAAGAGTGATTCACGATAGTACAAATTGGATTTTATTAGACCGCGGAATTGAGATTTGTGAGCAAAACTACCAAAACAGTTCTTGGGCAAAATCAAGAAGAATGGTAATTGTTCGACAAAGAATAAAAGACCGACCAAAAGCTCTTGGCAAACAATTATCTCTTTTTTCGGAAGAAGAAATCTTTAAAAATTACAGATATTCGGCCTATGTGACCAATATGAAAT
>JAGNPF010000006.1 GCA_017989775.1 Flavobacterium sp. | reverse complement strand
ACTCAAAATAGCGCGCTGTCTTGTTGCTTCCCGTGGCGATGACGGCATCAAAATTTTCTAGTTTTCCTTCCACGAAAGTGATGTTGTCGGCCAATTCCGGTTCGACGGCTATAAGATATTGGGTCAAAAAAGGCAACAAAAACTGGTCGTTCGAGGATGTTTTTATCAAAACCTTGTTTCCCGAAATCAAAACGGACAGAAAATCGTGGAAACCAACCAAGGGAATATTTCCGGCCAGGATGAGGCCAATATTCTTGGGTTTTGCTTCCTTGAAATCATAAGCCGAAAGCCATTTGTCTAGATTTTTTTCGGTCAATGCCGATGCCCATGATTGGATGGCAAAATAAACATTTTCAGGCGTGTACCAGCCGTTGTGGGATTGCGACAATTGTATCAAATCTTTAAAATCTTCAAAGAACAAATCGTTGTGCAAAACAGATGGATTCTTGATGGTTTTATTCTCTGAAAACTGGCTTAAAAATTTTCCCAATTCAATAAAACATCTTTTTTTGTCGTTTTCTAACATAAGTAACTTGGATATGAAAAGTTTTGATTGTAGTTTTGTGCAAAAATAAGCTTTAATTTGTTACGAGTCAAAAGTGAAAACGTTAAGCGAATTACTTCTGATTTCTAACTTCTAACTTCTAATATAAAAAATATGGCAATTATTATAACTGACGAATGTATCAATTGTGGCGCATGTGAGCCGGAATGTCCAAATACTGCAATCTATGAAGGAGCAGATGACTGGAGATACAAAGATGGAACCAGAATTAAAGGAAAAGTAGTTTTACCTTCGGGAGAAGAAGTGGATGCCGATGAAGCGCAAACTCCAATCTCAGACGATATTTATTACATTGTTCCTGGAAAATGTACGGAATGTAAAGGATTCCACGACGAGCCACAATGTGCCGCGGTTTGTCCGGTTGACTGTTGTGTTCCTGATGAAAATCACGTGGAAAGCGAAGAAACTCTTTTGAACAGAAAAGCATTTTTGCACAACGAATAAGAGATATTTATAGAAAATTATACAAAATCCTGAATTTACGTTCAGGATTTTTTTTGTAAAAAAGATTTGCGCCATATTAATCTCTTGATTTTAATGACGAAGAATGTATTAAATCTTATATTTGCACACTTTTAAACAAATTATCACATAATGAAAGCAGGAATTGTAGGATTGCCAAATGTTGGAAAATCAACATTGTTCAATTGTTTATCCAATGCCAAAGCGCAAAGTGCCAACTTTCCGTTTTGTACCATAGAACCCAACATAGGAGTGGTAAACGTGCCCGATCCAAGAATCAATAAATTGGAAGAATTGGTGAAACCGGAACGCGTCCAGATGGCAACTGTCGATATCGTTGATATTGCCGGTTTGGTAAAAGGAGCGAGCAAGGGAGAAGGATTGGGAAACCAGTTTCTTGGAAACATCAGGGAATGTAATGCGATTATCCACGTTTTGCGTTGTTTCGACAATGACAATATCGTCCACGTTGACGGAAACGTGAATCCTGTTCGCGACAAAGAAACCATCGATATCGAATTGCAATTGAAGGATTTGGAAACAGTGGAAAAACGTCTCGAAAAAGTGAATCGTGCCGCCAAAACAGGCAATAAAGAAGCCCAAGTGGAAAAAGCACTTTTGGACAGGATTCGCGAAGCACTTTTGCAAGCCAAATCAGCCAGAACGGTTGTTCCGCAAAACAATGACGAAGAAGTGTTGATGGAAGCTTTTCAATTGATTACCACAAAACCGGTTTTGTATGTTTGCAATGTGGATGAAAGTTCTGCCGTAAACGGAAATAAATACGTGGATCAAGTTCGCGAATTGGTGAAAGAAGAAGAAGCGGAAGTAATCATCCTTTCGGTTGGAGCCGAGGCCGATATCACCGAATTGGAAAGCTACGAAGAGCGTCAAGTTTTCTTGGAAGACATGGGATTGACCGAGCCGGGTGCATCTGTTTTGATTCGTGCCGCTTATAAATTGTTGAAACAACAAACTTATTTTACCGCAGGCGTGAAAGAAGTTCGTGCCTGGACCATCAATATCGGGGCGACTGCGCCACAAGCTGCTGGAGTTATCCACACTGATTTCGAGAAAGGATTCATCCGTGCCGAAGTGATTTCGTATGAAGATTACGTTCATTACGGTTCGGAAGCCAAAGCCAAAGAAGCCGGTAAATTCAAGGTCGAAGGAAAAGAATATATCGTGAAAGACGGCGACGTGATGCACTTTAGATTTAATGTGTAGTCTTTAGAAAATAGAGAAAAGAATAAAGAAAATAGACAGGAACCTGCAAGAGTGATTTTGCAGGTTTTTTTATTTTATAAACATGTTTCGATTATTTTATTACTTTTAGAAAAAGAAAAACAGTATGAAAATCATAGCCTTTGGAGGTAGTCCAAGTAAAAACTCCATCAACAAAAAATTAGCCACTTATGCCGCCTCACTTTTCGAAAATACGGATGTGGAAGTCTTGGATTTAAATGATTTCCAAATGCCATTATTCAGCGTGGATGTCGAAAAAGAAATCGGTCAACATCCATTGGCGCAAGCGTTTTTGGACAAAATAGCTACTGCCGATTTTCTGGTTGTTTCGCTTGCTGAAAATAACGGAAATTATTCGGCTGCATTCAAAAATCTGGTGGATTGGAGTTCGAGAATCAATGGAAAAATTTTTCAGGAAAAACCAATGCTATTGATGGCAACTTCACCCGGAGCAAGAGGCGGTGCGAGCGTTTTGGAAATTGCCAAAAACAATTTTCCTCGTTTCAATGCCGATATAAAAGCCCTGTTCTCCTTGCCTAGTTTTAACGATAATTTTGATGTTGAAAAGGGGAAGATTTCAAATGAAGAATTGAATAAACAGTTGCGAGAAATTGTTAAAAGCTTATAAATTTAAAACTCTAAAAGCTTAGTTTTTAAACCACGATTTCTTGTCAATATCATTTTTAATAATTTTGATATTTCGCATTTTTTAATTTTGTCAAATTACACTATATTAGCACAAAATCCACAAATTTAAATGTCAGATCAAACCCAATACAACGAAGATAATATTCGTTCACTCGACTGGAAAGAACACATCAGAATGCGTCCCGGAATGTACATCGGGAAACTGGGAGACGGCTCATCGTCCGATGACGGTATTTACATTCTTCTCAAAGAAGTCTTGGACAACTGTATCGACGAGTTCGTTATGGGAGCCGGAAAAACCATCGAGGTAACCATCAAGGACAAAACGGTTTCGGTTCGCGATTACGGTCGTGGAATTCCCTTGGGGAAAGTCATCGACGTGGTTTCGAAAATGAATACCGGAGGAAAATACGATTCGCTCGCCTTCAAGAAATCCGTGGGTCTGAACGGGGTGGGAACCAAGGCGGTGAATGCTTTGTCCAATTATTTCCGTGTGGAATCCGTTCGTGACGACAAACAAAAAGCCGCAGAATTCTCGGCTGGAAATTTGGTTCTCGACGAAGAAATCATCGATACCACCAAGCGAAAAGGAACCAAGGTTACTTTTGTCCCAGACGAAACGATTTTCAAAAATTACAAATTCCGTCACGAATATGTCATCCGAATGCTCAAAAACTATTGTTATTTGAACAATGGTTTGACCATCATATTCAACGGCGAAAAATATTTTTCCGAAAACGGATTGAAAGATTTGTTGGAAGAAACCATCAGTGTCGAAGACATTGAATATCCAATCATTCATTTGAAAGAAGGCGACATCGAAATTGCCTTGACACACAGCAAAACCCAATATTCCGAAGAATATCATTCCTTTGTAAACGGTCAGAACACGACTCAGGGAGGAACGCATTTGGCCGCTTATCGCGAAGCCATCGTGAAAACGATTCGGGAATATTACAACAAACCTTTTGAGGCTTCGGATGTTCGAAAATCCATCGTTACCGCAATCAGCATCAAGGTAATGGAACCGGTTTTCGAATCTCAGACCAAAACCAAATTGGGTTCAACCGAAATTGGTTCAGAACCGGGAATGCCGTCGGTTCGTACTTTTGTCAATGATTTTGTGAAAAATAAATTAGACAGTTATTTGCACAAAAATCCCGAAACTGCCGATGCCTTGTTGCGCAAGATTTTGCAGGCCGAAAGAGAACGCAAGGAATTGTCGGGCATTCGAAAATTGGCCAAAGACCGAGCCAAAAAAGCCAATTTGCACAACAAGAAATTAAGGGATTGTCGTGCGCATTTGACCGATACCAAAAACCCAAGAAACCTGGAAAGCACGCTTTTCATCACCGAGGGAGATTCGGCTTCGGGTTCTATCACAAAATCGCGTGATGTAAATACCCAAGCCGTTTTCAGTTTGCGTGGAAAACCCTTGAATTCCTACGGAATGAGCAAGAAAATCGTTTATGAAAACGAAGAATTCAATCTCTTGCAGGCGGCTTTGGACATCGAAGACGATATGGAAAACCTGCGTTACAACAACATCGTGATTGCCACCGATGCTGATGTCGATGGAATGCACATTCGTTTATTGTTGATTACGTTTTTCCTTCAATTCTTTCCTGAATTAATCAAGGAAGGACATTTGTATATTTTGCAAACGCCATTGTTCAGGGTTCGAAACAAGAAAGAAACCATTTATTGCTATTCCGAAGAAGAGCGAAAAGACGCCATCGAAAAATTGAAACCCAAACCAGAAATCACCCGATTCAAGGGATTGGGAGAAATCTCTCCGGACGAATTCAAGAATTTCATTGGAGAAACCATTCGTCTTGACCCGGTCATGATGGATAGGCATACTTCGGTAGAGCAATTGTTGTCTTTCTATATGGGGAAAAATACGCCCGACCGACAAGAATTCATCATCAATAATTTGAAGGTGGAAATTGATGAATTGGAGGAAGCTTAGGATTTAAAAGCCAAAAAAATAGTGTCGAACCCGCTTCAAAATAAAGAGATTTTTCAGCAAGTCGTCGAGTTATTGCAAAATGCCCGACAACAGGTTTTGCGTACCGTAAACTCAACAATGACAGTTACTTATTTTGAAATTGGAAGAATCATCGTTGAAGAAGAACAAAACGGAAAAGACCGAGCCGAGTATGGAAAACAGCTTTTAAAAGGGCTTTCTCAACAATTGACGAAGGAGTTTGGGAAAGGGTTTTCGATAGATAATTTGGGAAATATGAGGAAGTTTTATTTAGCTTACTCAATTTCCGAGTCACTGACTCGGATTTTACAAATTCAAAAATCTCAGTCACTAACTGAGGAATTCGAATCTCAAAAAACGCAGTCAGTGATTTCGTTTTCTGAGGAATCAATTTCGAAATCACTGATTTCGTTTTTCAAATTAACTTGGACACATTATGTTTTCTTAATGCGAATTGACGATGAAAAAGAAAGACGTTTTTACGAAATAGAATCCGAAAAGTACAATTGGAGCGTTCGAGAATTAAAACGTCAATACGATTCAGCGCTTTATACAAGATTGGCTTTGAGTAGAGACAAGGAAGGGGTTTTGAAGCTTTCGGAACAAGGTCAAATTATTGAGCAACCCAAAGACATTATAAAAGACCCTTACATTTTAGAATTTTTGGGATTGCCTGAATTGCATCAGTATTCGGAAAGTCAATTAGAGGAAGAGATTATCAATAAACTGGAGCATTTTTTATTGGAATTGGGTCACGGTTTTACTTTTGTGGCGCGTCAACAAAGAATTACTTTTGACGATAAACATTTTAGAATTGATTTGGTTTTTTACAATAGAGTTTTAAAAAGTTTTGTTCTAATTGACTTAAAAATAGGGGAGTTGAAACACCAAGATTTAGGTCAAATGCAGATGTATGTCAATTATTATGACAGGGAAAAACGTTTAGAAGACGAAAACAAAACCATCGGAATTGTACTTTGCCAAAACAAGAGCGATTTAGTGGTGGAATATACTTTACCGGAAAACAACGAGCAGATTTTTGCCAGTAAATACAAAACAATCCTTCCGAGCAAGGAAGATTTGATAAAATTAATTTCGTAATTGAGAACTATGGAAAATCAAGATGTACGCTGGAAACAAAGATTTGCTAATTTTGAGAAAGCCTTAAAGCAGCTTGCAAAATTTATTGAAAAAGAAGAGCTTAATGAATTAGAAGAGCAAGGCCTGATTCAATGTTTTGAATATACACATGAATTGGCTTGGAATGTGATGAAGGATTTTTTGACTTTCGAAGGAATTCAAAACATTATAGGTTCAAGAAGCGCGACGAGAGAAGCTTTTAACAAGGGCTTGGTTGAAGAAGGACAAGTTTGGATGGATATGATAGATAGTCGAAATGAAAGTGTTCATACTTACAATGAAGAAACCGCAGACAAAATAGTGCATAAAATAAGGCAGGTTTATTTTTTTGAAATATCAAATTTTAGTAAAAAAATGAAAACCTTTTTATAATGGAATTTGGACTTAAGAACGAAATCATAGATAGAATTAATTCCGTTTTTGAAAAACATCCTGAAATTGATAAAGTAATTATATACGGTTCACGAGCCAAAGGTAATTACAGAACTGGTTCAGACATTGATTTATCAATGTTTGGAAATAATTTAAACTATGATTTAATTGGAAAAGTAAGTTCTGAAATAGATGATTTAAATACACCTTATTTGTTTGATATATCTATTTTTGATTTATTGAATTCTCCAAGTTTGGAAGAACATATACAAAGAGTAGGTAAAACTTTTTACAAAAGAAAAACTGAATAAATTCAGCATAAATGAAAGACGAAGAAGAAGACAACATCATTCCAAACGAAGACGATAACAACGAAGAGTCAATCGAGTCCACGAGCGAAGAAGGATTCGAAGACATCATCGCTTCGGGAGGAAATCATTTCTACGAGAACGACGAAAACAGCGAAGACACCATTACCAAAGTTACCGGAATGTACAAAGACTGGTTTTTGGATTATGCTTCCTACGTGATTCTCGAACGTGCCGTTCCCGCCATCGAGGACGGTTTCAAACCCGTTCAGCGTCGAATTATGCACTCGCTCAAAGAGCTGGATGACGGTCGTTACAACAAAGTGGCGAATGTCGTTGGGCACACGATGCAATACCATCCGCACGGAGACCAGAGTATCGCCGATGCGATGGTGCAAATTGGACAAAAAGAATTATTGATAGATTGTCAGGGAAACTGGGGGAATATCCTCACGGGAGATGGCGCTGCGGCTTCGCGTTACATCGAAGCACGTTTGTCGAAATTTGCCTTGGAAGTTTTGTATTCCCCAAAAATTACCGATTGGGGCGTTTCTTATGACGGTCGTCGTGCCGAACCGAACAATCTTCCCGTGAAATTCCCGCTGCTTTTGGCACAAGGAGCCGAAGGGATTGCGGTTGGACTTTCAACCAAAGTGTTGCCCCATAATTTTAATGAACTGATAGACGCTTCCATCAAAATTTTGAAAGGGAAGCCATTTACCTTATATCCCGATTTCTTGACGGCAGGAATTGCCGATATTTCCAATTACAACGACGGAATGCGTGGCGGACGTGTTCGGGTTCGTGCCAAAATCGCCCAGTTGGACAAAAATACCTTGGTGATTACCCAAATTCCGTTTTCGACCAATACTTCGAGTTTGATTGACAGTATTTTGAAAGCCAACGAAAAAGGGAAAATCAAAATCAAGAAAATCGAGGACAATACCGCTGCCGAAGTCGAGATTTTAATCCATCTTTTTCCGGGAGTTTCACCGGACAAAACCATCGATGCCTTGTTTGCTTTCACGGCTTGCGAAACCTCGGTGGCGCCTTTGGGTTGCGTGATTGAAGACAACAAACCTTTGTTTGTGGGCGTTTCGGACATGTTGAAAATTTCGACAGAAAGAACGGTCGATTTGCTTCGACAGGAATTGGAAATCCAATTGGAAGAATTAAAAAACAAATGGCATTTTTCGACCTTGGAAAAAATCTTCATTCGCGAAGAAATGTACATCGATTTCAAATTGTATTCCGACAGGGAATCGCTTTACAAATACATGTACGACCGATTTGAGCCATTCAAAAAATCATTCGTCAGGGAAATCAACGATGACGATTTGCAACGATTGACCCAAATTCCGATGATTCGCATCACTCGTTTTGACTCGGACAAAGCCGATGATTTAATCGCCAAGTTGGAAGACGAAATGAAGGAGGTCGAACACCATCTGGAACATCTTACCGACTTTGCCATTGCCTATTTTACCAAGCTAAAAGAGAAATACGGAAAAGGCAGGGAACGCCAAACCGAATTGCGCAGTTTCGACAATATCGAGGCGACCAAAGTGGCTTTGCGAAACACGAAATTGTATGTGAATAGGGAAGAAGGCTTCATTGGAACGGGATTGAAAAAAGACGAATACGTCACGGATTGTTCCGATATTGACGACGTGATTGTTTTTCTCCGTGACGGAAATATGATGATTTGCAAAGTTGATGAGAAGAAATTCGTTGGAAAGGACATTATTCACGTGGCCATTTTTGACAAAAGCGACAAGCGTACCATTTACAACATGATTTATCGTGACGGAAAATCGGGGCCGTCGTATATCAAGCGATTCAACGTTTCGGGTATCACAAGGGACAAATTATATGATTTGACCAATGAAACCAAAGGCTCGCAAATCCTTTATTTTACTTGTAATCCAAATGGTGAAGCCGAAGTCATCACGATTATTTTACGCCAGATAGGAAGCATCAAAAAACTGAAATGGGATGTGGATTTTGCCAATACAGCCATCAAAGGTCGAGCATCCAAAGGGAATTTGGTTTCCAAATATCCCATCAAGAAAATCGAAATCAAGGAAAAAGGAATTTCGACCCTCAAACCCAGAAAGATTTGGTTTGACGACACGGTTCAAAAACTGAATGTCGATGCCAGGGGAGAATTGTTGGGCGAATTCAGGCCAAACGACAAAATTCTCGTGATTTCGCAAGCCGGAAAATTAAAAGTCATCACGCCCGAATTGTCCACCCATTTTGATGAAGACATGGTGGTTTTGGAGAAATGGCATCCCAAGAAACCCATTTCCGCCATTTATTACGATGGCGAAAAAGAGCGTTATTATGTCAAACGTTTCTTGATTGAAAACGAGAATAAAGAGGAAACATTTATTACGGAACATCCAAAATCGCAATTGGAAATTGTTTCAACGGATTATCGTCCGATGGCGGAATTGGTTTTCACGAAAGTGAAAGGAGTGCAAAAGGAAAACCAGACGGTCGATATCGAGAATTTCATTGCCATAAAAGGACTGAAAGCACTCGGAAACCAATTGACCACAGAGAAGTTGAAACAAGTCAATTTACTGGAATCGTTGCCTTATGAAGAACCGGAGGAAGTAGTTCCTGAAGAATTAGAAGTACAAGGCAATACCGATATTGAAGAAGGCGACATTCAGCTGGACGACGATGGCCAGATTACTTTAAGTCTAGAATAAAAAAAGCTCCTTTCGGAGCTTTTTTTATGAAATATTGCAATCATTCTAGATTATTGGTATTTACTCAATTTGGCTGCAATCATGAATTCTTCCACTTTGTCAACCATATTGGCACTTCCGCAAACGAAAGGACATCTTTGGTGCAATTCGGTAGGAACAATTTCCATAATTCTGGAAAAACCATCCGTGGCTTTTCCTCCAGCTTGTTCCACAATGAACGCCATTGGATTGCATTCGTACAAAAGACGTAATTTTCCTTTGGGCGATTTGGTACTGGTTGGATACAGATAAATACCTCCTTTTATTAAATTTCTGTGAAGATCCGGTGCCAAACTTCCGATGTATCTCGATGTGTAGGGGCGATCTTCTTCCTCCGTTTGACAATATTTGATATAGTCCTTGATTCCTCTTGGAAAATGAATGTAGTTTCCTTCATTAATCGAATAGATGTTGCCGTCAACGGGAAATTGCATTTTTGGATGCGACAAATAGAAGGTTCCAATGGCAGGGTTTAGGGTGAATCCGTTGACACCGTGCCCAGTGGTATAGACCAAAATAGTTGAGGTTCCGTAAAGCACGTAACCCGCAGCAACTTGGGCAGTTCCGGGTTGCAAGAAATCTTCCAATGTTACTGGCGTTCCCACTTCTGAAATTCTTCTGTAAACCGAAAAAATGGTGCCAACCGGTGCGTTTACGTCAATATTTGAGGAACCGTCCAGGGGATCCATCAAGATGACATATTTGTTGTTGTTGCCTTTGTCATTTCCTTGAACGGTTATAAATTCGTCGTTTTCTTCCGAAGCAATTCCGCAAACAATTTCCCTGTTGATCAGGGTTTGAATGAAGACTTCATTGGCATAAACATCCAATTTTTGTTGGTCTTCACCTTGGACGTTTTTCTCGCCAACACCACCAATGATGTCAACCAATCCAGCCTTGTTCACTTTGTAACTGACCACTTTTGCAGCCAATTTGATGGAGTTGAAAATGCGGGACAATTCGCCCGACGAGTATTGAAATTCCTTTTGGTTTTCAATGATAAATTCCCCTAAAGTTAGATTGTTTTCTTTCATTTAATTTTGGTTTAGTAGTAGTTGTTTGTTTTAGCTTTTGATATATTTTACGATATCCAGTTTGGTTTTTTTCAATTCTTCCACGGCAATTTTGGCTACTTCGGTGGCTCCTTTCACGCCAAGATGCGTGTCGTCTGCCTTGTCTTCTTTGTAATAAGGAATTTCGCCCGCTTTGTAATGCAAATGTAATTGTTTTGATTTCTCCGGGCCATAGGATTGTTCCAATAATTCAGTATAATATTCCATGTCGATGAAAGGAACGTTGTATTCTTGGGCTACCAAACGTGCTTCCATAGTATATTCGCCGTGAGTGGAAATCAAAACACCTTTTTCATTGAAATTTCTTCGAACGATGGAAGAAAAGATGATTGGTGTTGCTCCTTTGGCCCTGGTTTCAGTCACGAAACGAATCAGGTTGTGACGGTAAGCCGTATGGGGATTGGTGTAACGAGTTGAATCTTTTTCTTTTTGGTCATTGTGTCCAAATTGGATAAAAACATAATCGCCTTTTTTCAGGGTTTTAAGAATGTCGTCCCAACGTTTTTCAGCGATAAAACTTCGGGTGCTTCGGCCATTTACGGCCCTGTTGTCGATGGTGATGTTGTCATTGAAAAACAGCGGCAACATTTGTCCCCAACCACGTTCGGGGTTTTCTTCGGGTTTAACTTTGTTGGCCATTGTGGAATCGCCTATGCCGTAGATGGTTGGTTTTTGTGCAAAGCAGTTGAGCGAAATTAGTAATAAAAAAAGATAAATAGATTTCATAATATTTAGTTTTTAATTGAATTATTTTACCGATGTAGGGGTGGTAGCTTTTACACCAATTACAACTTCATTTGTTGTAACATTTTCGGTGTTGGTGATTGTCATTCCGTTTTTGGCCGATTGGATGTTGATGTTGTCCAGTTTGATGTTGGCTACTTTTTTGTCGGGGAATCCCTCGATCACGATTCCGGTATTGGTGGCTTCCACACAACTGATATTCGAAAAAGAAACATCGGAAACTTTCGAAGGAAACAATCCGCTGCCTTCTCCGTGATAATTGGCCGTGATGAAGAGGCAGTCTTCCACTTTTCCAAAAGCCAAGTTGTTGAAATAAATATCTTTCACGTAACCACCGCGATCGGAATTGGTTTTGATGAAAATCCCTCTTTTCAAATAACCACGGAATTTACTGTTTTCGACATACACATTTCGAACTCCTGCCGACATTTCGCTTCCAATGACGATGGCGTGCAAGCCTTTGAATTCACAATTTCTAATGACGATATTTTCCGAAGGAGTATCGGAATTGCTGCGACCTTCATGATCTCTTCCCGCCTTGATGGCCACGTTGTCGTCGGCATTGTCAAAAAGGACGTTTTCTATTAAAATATCGCTGGAATATTCGGGGTCAATTCCGTCGTTATTGTTGTTGTGGGCATTGTATTTTACGCCGCGAATGGTAATGCTTTTACTTCTTAGCAAATGAACACACCAAAAAGGAGAATCTTCAATTGTGACATTTTCGACCAGAATGTTTTTGGAATTGAAAAACTGGATTAATTGAGGTCTTAGATAATGGCCATTGCCAAAAATCCGCTCTTTGACGGGCGTATTGTTATGGTTCATTTCTCGGCTCAAAAATTTGTCTTTTGCTTCAAGAGGTTTCCATTTTATCCAAGTGTTTTTGGCCTCGCCATCAATGATTCCGTTTCCGGTAATGGCAATGTTTTCAACACTGTTGGCATAAATCATCGGACTGTAATTATAAAGCATTGTTCCTTCCCAACTCGTTAAAACCAAAGGATAATCTTTGGGATTGGAACCAAATCGAATTTTGGCGCCATCTTCCAAATGCAACTTTACGTTGCTCACAAAGTGAATTGGGCCATTCAAAGTATAAACACCTTTCGGGACAATGATGGTGCCTCCGTTGTTCTTTTGGCAAAGTGCCATTGCTTTGTCAAAAGCGGGTTTGGAATTACTAATCGAATCTCCTTTAGCTCCCAATTTTGTTACTATAATTTTATAGGAAGGAATTGTAGGCAATTGAATTCGTTTGACAATTGCATCAACGGAATCTGATGGGAAACTAGTGTTTTGGGCAAAACAATTTAGGGAAACCAGCAAGAAAAAGAGGAGTTTGTATTTCATAATTTTAGTCGTAGCGTTGATTTATTTCGAAAGCGATTCTTTTATTGTATTGGAAAAGCTCAATCCCATAACATTTTCAATGGTATATTTTTTTGCCTGTGATTTTTTTAGTTGATGCGACCAATTCACTCTTTTTTCAGGTTGAAAACCTTCACCACTACATTTATACTCCGCATAAAAAGCTGTTTTTTCAGCTTCGGGTTTGGACCAATTGTGCCAACCTTCGGGTTTTATGTGTTTGCCCATTTCGCAGTTTATAAAAACAGTCTTGGCATAAATTCGCCAAGGTCTTCCCAGATAAACATCGGTTGCTTTTTCACTGGCGGTCAGTTTGCAATTTTTGAAAACATATCCAAATGCCGTGTTTTGAGGTGTTGAAGCGGCTGTTATATAGGAATTGCTTTTGCTGTGAATAGTACAATTTTCAAATAAAACGGTAGCGTCACCAAAAATAAAATCAGTCGTTCCTTCGATATAACAATCCCTAAAGTAGTTCTTAGTTCCTTCACCCGATGTGTAAAGAGTGTCCTGATTTCCTAACAGAGAACAATTGCTAATGAAGACTCTATTTGCATTTACATTCAACGCCACAGCTTGACCTACTTCGCCCGAGCTATTTTGAATGGTTAGATTTTTGGCAATAAAATCATTGCCTTCTATCAAAACTGTGTAGGTATGAAATGTACTATTTCGACCGATATTTATTTTATTGAAATAATCGTCATACGTGATAATTGTTTTTTTCCGGCTTTCGCCAATTAAAGAAATGTATGGATTCCAAGAATGGATTTTTACTTTTTCATAATAAACGCCATTTTTGATAAAAATCGTAACTCTTTCGGATGGAAAGGCTTTTGCAGCATTCACAGCTTCTTGAATAGTGGTAAAATCACCGTTGCCGTTTTTGTCAACAACGATGTTGAATTCGTCTTTGGGAGCCGTATTTTTCTTTGGAATTGCGTTTTCAGTTACAACTTCAGTTTTTTTTTCCAGGCTGGATATTTTTTCAAAACTTCCTTGGGTTCATTGGTGTACCAACTGTATCCCGTTCTTCGTTCTTGACCGATTTCAAAATAAGAGGACTTTTTGATTCCATCACGATCACAGAAAAAAGGAGCATTGTTGTCCAGTTCCATGAAACGAGCCCAAATAGGTTCGGCGTTAGGGTCTTTGACCAATACTTTTTCCATAATTTTACTGTTAGGGACAGGAACACGGTCTTCTCTAATGCCCGTGATTTTAGTTTTTTCGAACCAAGCCACGGCACTGTTTACGGCAGTAATAATTTCAGGTGAAGGATTTTTGATTGACATCAACAGCAACACAATTTTAGCTGATTCTTTGCCACTTAACGAAGCCAATTCATAAGCACGGGCGTTTGCTGGAAGCAAGGTGACTTCGTCGTGTTGTGCGCACCAAGCCGTCAATACGCCATTTTGCTTGTATTGGGATTTGATGATGCAGTCGATTCCTTTGTCGAAAGCTATTTTTGCTTTTGAGAGAGTGGCTTCAGATGGTTTTATGGAATAATAATCCGTTTTGTCAATGCAATGTTTTAATACATTCAAGATGTTCACCATCGAATCATCATTGTAGGTGATGTGAGTGTAATAT
>JAGNPF010000161.1 GCA_017989775.1 Flavobacterium sp. | reverse complement strand
ACAATGCCTTAATTCTGAATTCAGATGGAGATAATTATGGTTTTATTTCAAACCCATCCCTAGATGTATGGACTTTAGGTTATGGAACAAATATAGCAGTTTTAGCAACTCCAGTTTTATCATGGACGGGAAGCGGAAAAGTTGGAATTGGGACAACTGCTCCGACAGCATTGCTCCACTTAAAAAACGGACATATCAAAAGTGAACAAACCACGGCTCCAATATTGACAAACCCAACCAATTTAACAGGTAGCGCGACCATCAACGCAACCGCCACGGACACCAGAGGATTAATAGATATTTCAGGAACAACCACCGGCTCAACCGCCTCCATAACAGTTAACTTCAACACGGCATACACCAGTGCTCCCGTCGTGATGGTTTCATTGGCAAACGATGCAGCCCAAGATTACTAAGTTTGGGTTGACGCAGTGACCACAACATCTTTTAAAATCAATTTCAAATCAAGTGCCACGGTAGATCCTCGTTTTTCCTATTTTGTAATCGAATAAGTTTCTAAAAAACATATTTCAAAAATCTCCAAAAAGGCCTTCGCTTCAAATAGCCAAGGTCTTTTTCTTTGGCGTAAGCTTCTCGCTCAAAACTGATGTTTCTATAGGCCAAATTCCAATTTTTATACTGGATGAAACGCACCAAAAATTCCAGAAAATACCAGCCGAAAAAAGGAATTACCAACAATTCCAACTGTTGACGCAAATGAATTCTTTCGTGATTGACAAAAACTTCATTTTTTTTATCCAATGCCTGTTTGACAAACACAAACGGAAACACGGCCAATCCGCGATACCCTTTAGGAATTAAATATTTGGCTGCAATTAAAAACATTGGCTATAAAGTATCTAAATTTGTACTTATGAACGAACAAAGTAATGAAAATAAATTAATTGAAGGCGAAGATTTTTATTATACACCGGAAGGTTATAAATGCTTTACCGAAAATTACCATCTCAAAAGAGGATATTGTTGCAAAAGCGGCTGTCGGCATTGCCCCTATGGATTTGACAAGAAAACGGGCGAAATAAAAAAGTAATCAGTGTTCAGTCGCAGTTTTCAGTTTGCATAAACTATAAAAACAAACAAAATGACTTTCCAAGAACAAATCCAGCAAGGAATTCCGTCCCTATTACCTAAGCCAAAAGCATACGAATCGGCCATAAACCACGCTCCCAAACGGAAAGACATTCTTTCGCCCGAAGAAAAAAAATTGGCGCTTCGCAATGCACTTCGCTATTTTGAACCAAAACATCATGCGGAACTGATCCAGGAATTTGCAGAGGAATTGGACACTTACGGCAGGATTTACATGTACCGTTTTCGCCCCGATTACAAAATGTATGCCCGCCCCATTTCGGAATATCCAGGAAAATGCGAACAAGCCAAAGCCATCATGCTGATGATTCAAAACAACCTGGATTATGCCGTGGCGCAACATCCACATGAATTGATCACTTATGGCGGAAACGGAGCCGTTTTCCAAAACTGGGCACAATATTTATTGACGATGCAGTACTTGTCCGAAATGACCGAAGAGCAAACCCTCTCAATTTATTCCGGCCACCCTATGGGATTGTTTCCATCACACAAAGAAGCACCAAGAGTCGTGGTGACCAACGGAATGGTGATTCCCAACTATTCGAAACCCGACGATTGGGAAAGATTCAATGCGCTCGGGGTCTCGCAATACGGGCAAATGACCGCCGGAAGTTACATGTACATTGGCCCACAAGGCATTGTTCACGGCACCACGATCACGGTTTTAAACGGTTTCCGAAAAATAAAAACCAACCCCAAAGGCGGATTATTCGTAACCTCGGGTTTGGGCGGAATGAGTGGTGCACAACCCAAATCCGGGAACATTGCCGGTTGCATCACGGTTTGTGCGGAGGTCAATCCAAAAATCACGCACATTCGCCACAGTCAAGGCTGGATCAACGAAGTAATTGAAGACATCGACGAATTGGTCAAAAGAGTCGCTTTGGCGAAAGCCAACAAAGAAATTGTTTCCATAGGCTATTTAGGAAACGTGGTGGATGTTTGGGAAAAATTTTACGATGAAAACATCTATATCGATTTGGGTTCCGATCAAACTTCATTACACAATCCTTGGGCCGGCGGTTATTATCCTGCAGATATTTCTTTTGAAGATGCCAATGAATTGATGTCCAAAAATCCCGAATTGTTCAAGGAAAAAGTACAAGAAACTTTGCGTCGGCATGCCGAAGCCATCAACAAACACACGGCCAAAGGAACGTATTTTTTCGATTACGGAAATGCTTTTCTGCTGGAAGCCTCCCGTGCCGGTGCTGATGTCATGAACGAACATCCAACTTTAGGAAGAGAATTTAAATACCCAAGTTATGTGCAGGACATTATGGGCCCTATGTGTTTTGATTATGGATTTGGCCCTTTTAGATGGGTTTGCACTTCCGGAAATCCAGAAGATTTACAAAAAACGGATGCGATTGCCTGCGAAGTTTTGGAAGCAATGGCAAAGACGGCACCGACCGAAATCCAACAACAAATGCAGGACAACATTCATTGGATAAAAGGCGCGCAGGAAAATAAATTGGTCGTGGGTTCGCAAGCCAGAATCCTGTATGCCGACGCCGAAGGGAGAATGAAAATTGCCGAAGCTTTTAATCAGGCCATTGCCAAAGGCGAAATAGGAATAGTAGTTTTGGGTCGCGACCACCACGATGTTTCGGGCACGGATTCTCCGTATAGGGAAACGTCAAACATCTATGACGGCTCCCGTTTTACTGCCGATATGGCAATACAAAACGTGATTGGCGACAGCTTTCGAGGAGCCACTTGGGTCTCCATCCACAATGGTGGCGGAGTGGGTTGGGGCGAAGTTATTAATGGCGGATTTGGTATGGTTCTTGATGGTACAAAAGAAGCGTCAAAACACATAGAATCAATGCTTTTCTGGGATGTGAACAACGGAATTTCCAGAAGAAGTTGGGCTCGAAACGAAGGTGCCCTTTTTGCCATAAAAAGAGCCATGCAAACACAACCTTTGTTGAAAGTGACCCTACCGAACATGGTTGACGAGCATTTGTTTTAGTTTGGGCAGTATTGTTTTGAAAAAAGAATTTGCCAACCCACTTAATGACCAAATTTGAACTTTTAAATTTTAAGAATATGAAAGCAATTAGATTTATCCCCGTTCTATTATTTTTTATATTGAGCTCCTGTGGATCCTCGATTAGCGTGTATTCCGATTTTGACAAAAGTGTGGATTTTAGTCAATACAAAACCTATGCTTTCAATAAAAATGCCATTGACAAAGTGCAAATTTCGTCCCTTGACAAGAAAAGAATTCTTAATGCCATAGAAACCGAATTGGGCAAAAAAGGAATGACCCGAAGCGAAACCCCTGATTTGCTGGTGGGCATTTTCACCAAAGAAAAAGAACAAGTTGACGTTTCCACTTATTATGGCGGCTGGGGATATGGTTGGGGCTACGGCTGGGGATATCCTTATAGGGGCTGGGGTGGTTACCCATACTGGGGTGGCTATCCTTATGTAAGCACTTCGACAGAGGGAACATTATTTATCGATTTTGTTGACACCAAGCGAAAAGAATTGGTTTGGCAAGGTGAAGGAGTGGGATACTTGAGCCATGATCGCTCTCAAAAAGAAGCCGTCATCAATGAATTTGTGGCCAAAATTTTGATGCAATATCCTCCCGTTTTGGAAAAAAAATAACATCCAGGCATAACCAAACAAGAAAACCGCAGCATTTCTGTTGCGGTTTTCTTGTTTATAGTTTGAGTTATTTAACCTTTCAATTTCTGGTCAAAATCAGCTTCTTTTTCTATAATTTCTCCTTCGTATTTCAATGTCCATCCCATGGAATTGGTCAGAATCAACATTTTTGAAAGTTCGGAAATCAATCGGTTTTTGGCGTTGGTTTTCAAGGAGGATTTTTCGATTTTCTTGGCTAGATTGGTTCGAACCATTTTGTTTATTTTGTTGTAATCATCTCCCGTAAAAGGATTCATTTGGCTTTGCTCGACATCATAATACTTGATGTCTGGGCTGATTTTTATTTCTTCTTTGGGGATACTTATAATGGTGATGGTCTTGTTTTTCTCGTCGATCTCGTATTTCATTTGATGCAAATCGTAGGCCACGGTCACGTCGGCATTCACGATAACAATGGCTTTCTTTTCGAAAGAAACCATGTCCATCAGGTATTTATTCTCGTCTTTATAGGTAATGACTTCGGCGAAATGGCCTTCGGTAACGACCAACTTGCCGACATTGACAATTTGCTGCTGGATAAGATTCGTGTTGTAATCAACGGTGGAATCGTCTTCTTTTTTGAAGTCGCAGAATTTGAAAAGCAAAATAATTGCAACTATGATTCCTGCACCCAATAAAATTCTTCTTTGCATTTTCTTTTTTTTATAAAATTAGAAAAAATATTGGAATGGAATAAGAAAAATCGGCTAAATCAAATTATTATTCTTGGCCTTTTGGATGGCTTCGAGTTTGTTGTGCACTTGTAGTTTGGCATAAATATTTTCGACATGCTTGCGGATGGTTCCAATGGAAAGAAACAAATTTTCGGCAATGGCATTGTACTTCAAGCCCTTGCTCAACTGCTCCAGAACCTCGACTTCCCGGGCAGTGAGTTTGATGTCGTCACAATCGCCAACAGATTCAAAATCAATGGGATTTCGAAACAATTTCAGGGTTTTCATGGCAATGGAAGGAGTCATCGTGGCACCGCCATTCATCGTG
>JAGNPF010000160.1 GCA_017989775.1 Flavobacterium sp. | reverse complement strand
ACACCAAGACTTACCAATAGTTCAAAGTCCTTTACCGAAAGTCCAGTCACTTTTTTGAAAAGCCCAGGCTCTAACTGTGTTATTACGTCTCTCAAACTTCGCTCTCTGTAGTCTGTCAGATACATAAACACAGGTACACGAGTAGCGAACTTGATTAACTTGTCTTGTATTTGTTTTCTAAGGCTTTTGTATTCTTTTTCTTGTTCTGTTAATTCTTGCTTTTGTTTTTTCGTGAGTTCTTCATCATTGGCTTCTTTCTTTGCCTTTTTAACGGCTTCCGACTTATTGATAATCGTTTCAATGTCCTGATTCAAATTCCTGAAGCCTTCAATGTTCATTAAAGCTTTCATAGCTTCTTCATTTGCCATAAGCCGGGCAAGCGTGTTGTTGTCCACGTTTACAAGCAAGGCACTTTCCCAACGTCTTGCTAAAAGTGTGGCGGTTGTACCACTCATTGCCATATCCAAAATTCCTGCGGCATCTACTTGTTTCATAGAACTGCCGTCATAAGCCAACACAGGCAAGAAATTGATAAACTCAGCAACTTTCGCTTCTGGGTTTGATTCGTTTACATTCAGTCGGCAACTGTAATCTGCAATTTGTCTTAATGCCCTATCAGGAGCAAAGTCAAAAACGTAACATTCTTCTTTTAGAATTTCTACTTTGTTTGGCGATTTGCTGTCGGGGTTTTTGATAACCCAAGGCGTTTGAACACGGAATGCTGCTTGAAAATAGGTTTCAGGACTGGAAGAATTACGCAACATAAAAATGCCTGTCCACGGTTTTACTGAAACACCTGTGGTGAGTTTACCACACGAAAGCGTAATGGTTTTTGATTCCAATGGATTGTCAGTCATTGCATCTAAAACTGGGGGCAATGCTTCTATTCCAATTCCTGCTTGTGTGCCTGCTGCAACTACTACTTTGTAATCGTGGTAAAATATATTTTGTCGTCTTTCAAGTAATAATGCCATTGCGTTACAAGCTGCAACTGTTGGCAGAAACCAAAAAGTATGATTTAATACTTTGAGCAAGGGAGCGTGTGAAAAAGGCAAAGGCGGTTTTTTTGCTCCCATCTTCAAATGGTCAACCGTGGTTTCGCTGAACGAACCCCGAATTAAATCCAACCATTTTTGTACTTCATCTTCGTATTTGAAGTGAGCTTTTCGTCCTTCGCCTTCGGCAGAAAAGAAAATGTTTAAATCAAAACCGTCAAACTCGCCTTGCATAGCAATTTGGCGAATAGAATCTGGTAATTGATAGGTGAGCATTACCATTCTTGGCAACGCTGCATAAGGATTTGAACCTTTTGAATCGTCCCAATTTTCTTTTTCTCTTTGCTCGTCTGAATATGTCCAATTGAAAATTTGTTCTTCGATAAACTCGCCTGAACTAATAGCCCGAAACGGTGTGCCCGATAAATACAAATAGTGATTAGTGCTGATTGGGATTATTTCCTCTAAATGCTCTACTTTATCTTCTTCCGAAAATCCGTCCTTTTCAATTTTTTTGTATTCTTCAATCTCTTTTTCGGCTTCTAAATCCTTACCAAATAAATCTTTGGCATTTTCTCGCCAAGCTCCAAAATGATATTCGTCAAAAATGATACAATCCCACACGGTAGCGTGAACCCATTCGTTTTTAGCTTTAATACCGCCTGTATTTTTATTAATTCCTAAAAAGTCTTGAAAAGAACCAAAACATACGATTGGCTTTTTGAAGTCAATGTTTTTTTCCTCAAATTCTGTTTCGTGCTTTGAATAAAACTGCCAACCTTCAAAATCAACGTGCGATAACAAATCTTCTTTCCATGCATCTTCCACGGCTGGTTTAAACGTGAGTACCAACACTTTTTTCCAACCCATTTTTTTAGCCAATTGATAACTGGCAAAGGTTTTTCCGAAACGCATTTTGGCATTCCAAAGGAAGTGGGGCGTTCTGTCTTTGTTTTCGTTCTTGAAACTCTTGAAATAGGTAATGGTCTTGTCAACGGCTGCTTCCTGTTCTGGGCGCATTCCGAATGTAAGCACACGGTTTTCTTCTGTTTTTTCTTCTGTTTTTATTTGGTGAATCGCTCTACGCAAGTCGTTTAAGGTGCATTTAAACCATTCTCCGCTTTCGTTTACTACTTTCCATTCTCGCAACAATCGGTGTACTTCGTGGTCTGTAAAAGAACTGCCATCACGTTTCATAGCAGATTCTTCAAATACAATTTTGTATGGAATGGCTGCCGTGCCTAGCTGCTCTTTGATACGTGTTTGTGCATCACGATCAGTATAGCCGATTTTGAGCAAACCCTTGTGCGTAGACACACCCACCAACTCATAAGCATAAATGGTTGGATTGGTGGACGGTCGGGACGGGAAAAAATCTTTTTTATTCATCCTTTTTCTTTTTGGGTTTATCAATGCCTAAAACTGCTTTGGCATTTAACGAACTAACAACCTTTTTGCCGGTTTTAGACTCCAACTCTTTTAATGCTACTTTAGCTACATTACCACCTTGTTGGGCTACTTTTTTGCTTGCTGCAAAGTCTTTTGGGTTAGTTGCCTGTGAAATATCTTTGGTGGAAGCTTCGGCAAGCATATTCAAAATCAACTCAGTATTGGTCATATTATCTCGCAGGTTTTCTTTTTTCAAACCCTTGAAAACTTTGTATTCTTTGGTGGTTTTACCAGCCCATGCTTTTGTGATTATATCCGTAAGGGTGGCAAATTGTTGTCCTTCTTTTAATCCCCTGCTTTTCCATTCATCGGTTAACTCTTTGCGAATTTCAATGCTTTTCAATCGTTGATTAATCCAGTTTTCTGAATATCCGAGTTTCATATACTGCTCCAATGCCCTATCTATACTCAATTCAGGGTCTTGCATCTCGTCCAAGCGTTCAGCAGCTACTTGAGCCAACCAAAGTTTGAAAGGTTCTGCTTTGGGCGAAGGAATGGATTGGATAAGACGGAATAATTGTTCGGTATCGGCAACATCCGTTTTGTAAAATTTGCCATCTGCCGATTGCATTTTCAGTTGTCCGATTTTTTCGGACAACTCACTTCCCTCTTTTTTGAGTTTGGCTTTCAGGTCGCTCCAATACTTTCTGGGTCTGTCGGTGCCAGTCAATATTTCAATGACATCAATAATAGACAAATACCACTTTTCTTGCCCGGCATCCCAAACAGTACGAACTTGCTTTTCTTCAAATACTTGTATGGTTTCTTTCTTACTCATCTTGATTAGGTTTTACAGGATTTTAGGATTTCTAGAATTATACCCAACAACCAACCTATAAGCATAAATAGTAGGATTAATTGAAGGATGGGGTGGAAAATATTCTTTTTTACTCATCTTCTCCACCATTTTGTGATAAATCCATTGGGCGAATCATACTTTCTATGAAAGCAATTTCATCTTCTGTTAAGCCATATTTTTTGTAGAGTTTTTCGTCTGTCCAAGGTTCATTAAAATCTTGAATTGGAACAAAATAATAAACTCCTTTAGCTGCATTTTGAGTATTCTTAATCAAAGCAACCAATAGCCTGAAAAATTTTGTAGAGACATAAGAAATAAAATTCTTTGCTTGATTTTCATTATCAAATGTTCTTAGAATTATATATGTTTCCGATGATACAGAATTTGGTTCTGAGATTATTGGAACTCCAAGAATTTGATGGGGAAAGGAGTCACTGCCAGAACCAGCTTTTGAAATTATAACTTTCAATTGATTTATATACTCTTCTCCCTTCAAAACTTGAGATTTAGATATATAACCAACATCACCAAATCTGTATAATTTTATATTAAATTCTTTAGACTTCTCCTTTTTGAAATTTTTAAAATTAGAATCAATTCCATAAGGTTTTCTCGAACTCACTTCATTAATAATTGAAGCCTCATTAAATTTTCTAACCTTTTTTAGAATAGAAATCGCCTCATTAAATCTAATAAATACTTCTGCACCATTTTCTAAAAGTGGCCGTTCAGAAATTGAAACGATTTGACTTTTATTATATGAAGTTACTTTACAAAGTCCTGGATTGTCTCTATTCCATAAAAAATAACATACTCCACCTTTTATTTGAACACCTGGAAAACAATCACTTGCATCTAAGTAATCGTGTATTTCTCTAATTCTGTTATCATTTAGCATTTCATCTCGAAATTCATCTAACCCTTTGCCACCAGAATACCATCTAGCAGGAACAATCATTGAAATAAATCTTGGATTTAATTTCTTAGCTTGTTGTATAAATTTATGATAAATTGGAACCGCACTTGTTCCTGCACCACCACCATCATTTAATTGATATGGTGGATTTCCAACGATAACGTCAAATTTCATATTGAATAATTTTTCTGGATTGTCTGTGTGAATAAAATTGTAAGCGTAAGTTTCCAAGGCATCTTCACGGTCGTACACTTCTTGGCTTGCTCCGCAATAGGTGCATTTTCCGTTTTGCCAAGTGTGTTTCATTCGTTTGTAGCGAATGTTTCCTTGTTCATCAGTAAAGGTTTCGCAAATGGAGTATTTGCCATTGGCAGTTTTGGAGCAATACACACTTCTGCGAGAAAGCAATGCCGTTAAATCGGTAATGGCAATGCCATACAATTGTTGGCTAAAAATGTGGTTAATACGTTCCTGCTTGTCGGGAATTTGGGTTTCCAAACCTTTCATTAAACGCTTTGCCATTTCTCGTAAAAATACACCACTTTTAGAAACTGGGTCTAAAAATTTGGCGTTTGGGTTACTCCACAATTCGGTAGGGAGCAAGTCCAAAATATCAT
>JAGNPF010000159.1 GCA_017989775.1 Flavobacterium sp. | reverse complement strand
GTTAGGTAACGGATTTTTCGATAGGCTAATTTGCGTTTTCCTTCCAACTCAATTCTTTTGGAATTCAATTCTAATGCCGCTAATTTTATCTTATCTCGGTCATAAGGAACCGCTAAACCTTGTTCGATAGCTTTCGAAACTCTTTTGGTTTCGTTTTGCAATCTTTTGTCGCTGTCGTTGAGTAATTTTTCTACTTCATTGAGCAAAGTTAGCTGGTCGAAGGTGTTAATCACCTCTTTGATGATGCCATCTTTGTCGGATTCTTTCAAATATTCAGCACCTTTGGCTTTTTGTTCCAAGGCTTTTGCCCCGTTTGGAATTTGCATTCCGCTGAACAAAATGGTTTTTGCCATCACGCTTCCGTTGAAGAGATTTCCATAATTATCGAAAGTTTGCGTTCCGTCAAGCAAAGTTATATTGACCACAGGAACGGTTACCGCAGGGGCGTCAATTTTTAATTTATTGTCGAAATAGGTATAAAGTCCGCTGGCTTCTACTGTGGGAATGTATTTGTTCCAGACTCCTTTTTTTTGCAGATTGATTTTTTCGATTTCGAGTTCTTTGTTTTTAATGGAACTGTTCTTTTCTATTGCCTTGTTTATCGCTTCGTCTAGGGAAGTGGAAATTGTTATCTGGGCATTGCTGTTTGAAAAGCTGAAAAGGGAGATGAGGGTTAATGCTAAATATTTTTTCATTTTATTATAGGTTCTAAGTTGTCATAAATTTGCAAGAAAGTAGCTTTTATGATTTTGAGATTTTCAGGGTCAATGCCTTTTGTAGCATCACTAAGCGTTTGATTTGCAATTTCAATTACTTTTTTTTTGATTTGGCTTCCTTTAGAGGTGAGAAAAATCAAATTCAATCGCCTGTCTTTGGCATGAGGTCGCCGTTCTACTAAGTCTTCTTTTTCTAAATTATCAATCAAACGAGTGATGCTGGGTTTGTCTCTATAGGTTTTGTCGGCTAAGTTTTGTTGAGAACAACCATCATTTTGCCAAAGTACTCCTAAAATTGTCCATTGTTCTTTGGTTAAATCAATGTTGTTTTTTTTAAAATTACTCAATAAAGCTCTGTTGAAAAGCGAATGAGGCCTTCCAGACAATATGCTGTATAGATTTTCGGGTGTAAAAATAGTTTCCATAGAAATAGTTGTTTAAACAACTATAAAGTTAGTTTAATTTATTTAAAGGACATTGCTTTTTTTTAAAATTTATTCTGTCAGGAAATAGATGGGTTTAAATTTATTAGTTTGGGATAATCAAAAAAGGCTATTCCAATATTAGAAACAGCCTCTTTTTTATAATCGAATTCCCGGAGGAAGTAGTTCTTTGTAAAGGGGATTCTTTTTGAAAAAGACCACGATTTTGGGAAGAATGGGAACCACTTTCAGTTTTCTTTCGATGGCAATCGCCATAATTTCCTTGAGTACATTAGAAATGAATTCTTCGTCGTCAAATGAATCCGGGACGTGGAGTTTTGTCAAAAATATTTTTTTCTCCTGAAAAGAATATTCGACCGTAACCAATCCCTTTTCGGTCACGGTTTCAAATTGTCTGGCAAAAGTATTGTCCTTGATTTCAATAATGACTGCAGCATCCATAGTAATTTGTTTTGTTTGATTGGCGTTTCGACCAAAAGTATTTTTGATTCAGAATTGTTTTTGATTTCAAATTGGATTAAAACCAGTTTTTTTGTCTTAAGAAGTGATAAGAATTGTAAAGGTATTGATTTGATTTTCAATATCAAACGATTTTAAATTCTATCTTTGCCTAATGTCTTATTTGTCGGGGAATCGCCATGGTTGGAATGTCTTGGCTTTGTGGTTTTGCTTCAAAAAGTCCTGATTGATAGATAATATCGGGTTGAAATTGAAGTTGTTCCAATAAAAAAATTAATTTTATATAAATTTCGACATATAAATGATTGTTGTTGAAAGACAGCGTTAAAACTAATTAAATGAATAAAATCCCGGTTTACATGATGCCTGGCTTGGCGGCCAATTCGTTGATTTTTGAAAACATAAAACTACCTGAATCCAGTTTTGAAATCCATTTGCTGGATTGGGAAATTCCTGTAAAGAATGAAACATTATTGCAATATGCCGAAAGAATGGCAAAATTGGTAAAACAGGATAAGGCGGTTTTGATCGGGGTTTCTTTTGGAGGTGTCTTGGTTCAAGAAATGGCGCGTTTCCTGGATTTGAGAAAATTGATCATCATTTCCAGCATCAAAACCAATCTGGAATTACCGCTTCCAATGAAGATTGCCAAGACTACCAAGGCTTATAAATTGATGCCCACGAGTTTGTTTCAAAATATTGAGGCATTGGTGAAACTGTCTTTTGGAAATGTCATCAAACAACGACTCAAATTATACCAAAAATACATGTCAAGGCGGGAAAAGGTGTATTTGGATTGGGCCATCGAACAAATGGTTTTGTGGAACAGGGCAGAAGTGGATGAAAACGTGGTTCATATTCACGGAGATGCCGACGCAGTTTTTCCGATAAAGCACATACAGAATTGTATCGTGGTCAAAGGAGGCACACATATCATGATCCTGACCAAACATAAGTGGTTTAATGAAAACTTGCCTCGAATCATTTTGGAATGAAAGCAAAAAAAAGGCGATTAGTTGTTTTCTAATCGCCTTTTTGAAATTATATTTTTTTCATTTGTTCCTTCATCATCTTGATTTGGTCAGCCAACATGTTCTGCTTGTCCAATTTTTTGGCTTCGTTCAGTAAAGTTGTGGCTTCCAATTTTCTTCTGCGAGTCATGGCCACTCCGGCAAGGTTCAATTTGGCCACGGCCAAATCCATGTCCATCGACAATCCCAATTCAATGGCTTTCTTGAAATATTTCTCGGATTGGTTGATGTTCGTTTGCGAAAGCATGATTCCGTGCAAATAATTAAAGTAGCCTTGTTGTTTTCTTACCAAAGCCGTTTCCGGGTTTTTGATGTAAGCCAACCATTTTTTGGCGCCTTCGAAATCTTGTTTTCTTAGTTTTAAGAAGGCCAATAATATAAATTCGTTTTTGTAATAAAGAAAAATGGGAACGGCAGACAATAATATAAGGAAAATTCCATTACCTATATTGGATTCGGTAAATTGCCAAATGCCAGTAATAATGATAAGTCCAGCAAGAATAAGTTTAATAATTTTATGAAACATGGTGTGTAAATTTATGATAGCAAAGATAGTAAAAGGAATTAAAAAAAAAATTATAAAACCACTTGCCAGAAATAAAAGTCTTTGTATATTTGCACTCGGTTTTAGAATAACGGAATTCAAAACTACCAAAGACACTTAAATACATTTTTTAAAGATACAAAGCAATGAGCAAGAGAACGTTTCAACCATCGAAAAGAAAAAGAAGAAATAAGCACGGATTTATGGACAGAATGGCTTCTGCAAATGGAAGAAAAGTCCTAGCTCGTCGTAGAGCGAAAGGAAGACACAAATTGACTGTATCTAGCGAACCTAGACATAAAAAATAATGTTTTTATAAACATACATAAAGGCGTTACTGTTATTAGTATCGCCTTTTTTTATACCTTGTCATTAAAAATATTTGAAGTTTAAGATTTAAAATAGTTCAACGGACTAAAAATCGTAAACTTTAAGTAGAAAAATAAACACCAAAAACAACACAATGCCAAAAGACAACTCCATAAAATCGGTTTTAATTATAGGTTCAGGCCCAATCGTGATTGGTCAAGCTTGCGAATTTGATTATGCAGGTTCCCAATCGGCGCGTTCCATTCGTGAAGAAGGAATTGAGGTTATCTTGATTAACTCGAATCCTGCAACGATCATGACCGACCCATCCATGGCCGATCATATTTATTTGAAACCATTAACTACGAAATCCATTATCGAAATCCTGAAAGCACATCCCCAAATTGATGCTGTTTTGCCAACGATGGGTGGGCAAACCGCTTTGAACTTGTGTTTGGAAGCCGATGAAAAAGGAATTTGGAATGATTTCGGGGTTCGAATGATTGGAGTGGATGTGAATGCCATCAATATTACCGAAGACAGGGAGCAATTCAAACAGCTTTTGGCTAAAATTGGAGTTCCTACTGCACCAGCCAAAACAGCTACTTCTTTCCTTGAAGGAAAAGAAATTGCCCAAGAATTTGGATTTCCATTGGTAATTCGTCCTTCGTTTACTCTTGGTGGAACTGGAGCCGCATTTGTACATACCAAAGAAGAATTTGACGAAAAACTAACTTACGGTTTAGAAATGTCGCCGATTCACGAAGTGTTGATTGACAAAGCTTTAATAGGTTGGAAGGAATACGAATTAGAGTTGTTGAGAGATAAAAATGACAACGTCGTGATTATCTGTTCTATCGAAAATATGGACCCAATGGGAATCCACACTGGAGATTCGATTACTGTTGCGCCAGCGATGACATTATCAGATACGACTTTCCAAAAATTGCGTGACATGGCCATTTTGATGATGCGCAGCATCGGAAATTTTGCCGGAGGTTGTAACGTGCAGTTTGCCGTTTCGCCTGACGAAAAAGAAGACATCGTGGCGATTGAAATCAATCCTCGTGTATCTCGTTCCTCGGCTTTGGCATCAAAAGCAACAGGTTATCCAATTGCGAAAATTGCTTCGAAACTAGCTTTGGGTTACAACTTGGATGAATTGCAAAATCAAATCACCAAATCCACTTCTGCTTTATTCGAGCCGACTTTGGATTATGTAATCGTGAAAATACCACGTTGGAACTTCGATAAATTCGAAGGAGCCGACAGAACTTTGGGACTTCAAATGAAATCGGTTGG
>JAGNPF010000158.1 GCA_017989775.1 Flavobacterium sp. | reverse complement strand
TTCCTGGGCATAAGGTGTCGTGCAGTGGTTTGGGTCTGAAGTATCGTTTTTGTGTTCTTCGGTAAATTTTAATTGTTCGGTCTTCCAAAATTGAAAGTACGAGCCGAATAGGGACAGGCTGCCATGCAGAATTTGCACCCAATGCATCTTTCATAATCCATAGCCACGATGCCGTCCGAGCGTTTGAAGGTGGCATCGACCGGACATACTTTCACGCAGGGAGGATTGTCGCAATGGTAACACATCGTCGGGAACCAATAAGGTGAGGCCAGTTCCGAATCCTGCATTTTCTTTACCTTGATGTATTCGATGGGAGCCAAAATATTGTGTGCTTTTTGGCATCCGGTTATACATTTTCTTTCATTGGCGCATTTGGCCAAATCAATCACGCGTATAAACTTTTTTCCTTCAATTCCTTGGCGAACTTCTTCACTGGAAAAACCATCATTTGCGGCATGGTGATCCACATGGGAACTGTCGATTTCGATCAATTTCCCGTCAGCGGTAAGAACTTTGACTTTTTTGCCGGTGGTGGTTGGACTTTCGTCGGCAACTGCTTTTGCAATCGCGGTTCCAGCCAAGGCTATTCCTCCTAAAGCACCGAGCCTCAGAAAATTTCGGCGGCTTGAATTGTTGTTTTCTTTTTCCATTTTGAAGGTGTTTTTGTCCTTGATTTATTTTCTTTCAAAAAAAGTTTCGTTTCCTTTTCAAGAAAAAACCTAGTAGGTGAATTTCTATATTTAAAATCTCTTTTTCCAATGTCAATTATCATAGTTCGCAATTAGTTTCCAGAAATAAAACCAACCATAGAAGCCAACGGCAAAAAACAAGAGAACAAACTCTTCCTGACTTAAGGGGCAAGAATTCTCTTTTTTAAAATTAAATGGAACCATTGCCCCTATGTGCCCAATACGATATTCGACATTTTACCAAGTTCTGGAAATGTTGAATCCAATGGCAAAATCACCTTCAAAAAATTCGTATTGATTGAACATGTTGCTTTGCTGGTTCACGATTCCCCTGTAATTGCTTATGAAAATTTGGAAGGTATGTCCAACCGTGGAAAATTCGGTCCCCACCGAAAATCCTGATTTCGAAATACTTTCCTGGGAAGTGATGGGCTGATTTACATCCAATAGAATCGACATGGTAGAAGTCACCTTGGCGCGACCACCAAATTGAATGGCAAACAAATCATTGTTCATCGGGGCATCGACCACGTTGTAATGGGAATAGCTTGGCGCCAATTGCAATGAAAACATTTTGTTGAATCGTTTGGCAATTATTATTTGGTTGAAAAAGGACCAACGATCGGAAGTGTGGTAGAAATTTTCTTTTGGTAAAGCGCTGATGGCCCAGTTTCCATAATACGTGATGCTTACCGGCATTTTGTTGTCGACCGTTTGTTTGAACAAAGCCGTTTTCAGGCAAAAGTCTTGTAATCTGGCGTCTTTCGTGGTTCCAAAACCAACAGTAATGCGATCCGTAATGGAATAATTCACGGCGAGACGGATATTGGCGGGTGCCCAAATTCCAATCAAGTCATTGGTTCCGGACACAAGACCAAAACGGTGGTTCATGATCATTTCTATGGTTCCTTTGGCATATACCCTATCAGTTTGGTTTTCTATCAACGAAGTGCTTTCAAAAGCGGCACGTTCATATTCCACTTCTTTGACAGCAGGAATACTGTCTTCTTTAACGGCTGCAATGGTATCTTTTTGTTCTTGTGCCAACATCGCCATTGGCAATGCAAACAAGGCTATAAATAGTGATTTGTATAATTTCATGATTTCTTATTTATAGTTAATTGTTGAGGGCACCATCATTAATCCATTTGTCCACCAATTCAATTTTGGAATCGCTCCATTTTCCTTCGGTAGGCATTATGGCGGCTCCATCGCCCACAAGGGATTTATGCAGTTTGCTGCCGGCCGCATTTCCGGGAACTACATATTTGTTGTTTGTCACCAAGGCGGCATACGAATTGGCAACGGTCAAATCGGGAGCCGTTGCGCCCGGCTTGTGGCAACTGATGCAATCTTTGTCCCATAAAGGCTGGACGTTTTTTGAGTAGGAAACCGTTTCCGGGATTGGGATGACGGCTTCTGGCGGCATTTCGTCATAGTAACAAGATGTTGCCGTCAAACCCACCGCGAGCATCATTAGATATTGAATTATTTTTTTCATCTTTTTATTTTTTAATTGAATAATTGCCGTAGATTTTCATTGAACAATTTCCATTGTCAAAAGATTTAAAATTCCGTGAGCAATCTAAAAGATTAAAGACTTTTTTATCCGAGATAAAAAAGTCTCAGAATTTCGGACAAACCAGCCCAAATCTTGAAGTAGGCTTTTCATATACTATCCATAACTTTGAGTAGGCTTTGAGTGGGCTTTGGGTGGGAGTCAAATATTGCCTAAAAAATAAACGAAGGGGAAATCGTATAAGTTGCTCTCGAAATGTGATTTCTCCTTCGTCGAAATGACAAAAAAAAGCGACTTCAGAAAAAAGCAGTATTATTTTGTTGTTACTTATCAATATGAATCAAGGGTTAAAATTCTAATTATTGTGCCGTCAGGCACTAAATATTGGCAGTAAATTTGATTCTAAATTTTGAGTGTGCCGCAGGTACGCAACAATAAAGGACAAATATCGCGTACCTACGGCACGCCAAATCTATCATAATTCCTGTTTTCTACCCATATTTAGTACCTGACGGCACTTTTCAACTCTTGATTTACATTATCAATACAAATTTACTTCGTCAGTTCGCTTCGCTCGTGTTTGCAAATTCGTGTAATTCGTGTCTGAGAATTTTAAATGTGAATGTCCTGCAAAATCTTAATTTCCTGAATGGTTTCCCTTTTTGTCTTTCACAAAAATGCCGGTAAACCATACAAAAAAGAAACCCCGTCCAAGCAAATGGGACGGGGTTTCTTTTATTCGATTTGTCGTTTTTTTCTACAAATGGTCAGTTGCATGAGGATGGACAAAACTATGGTCAGCATTGCTCCAATGAAGTTGAGCCACAAATACCCCAATTTTTCCTCACCACTGGGGTAAACAAAAATGGCATAATAATAAATGACAAAAATGGTCAGCTGGCTTATGACGGCGCTATAAAATATGGCCTTGGCCTGGACGTGTTTGACATAAAAACCTACCATGAAAATTCCCAAAACTGTTCCATAGAATATGGAACCGATGATATTGACCAATTGAATCAGGTTTTCGAACAAGGTGCCAATGCTGGCAAAAAGGATGGCCACGATTCCCCAAAAGAGGGTAAAAAACTTGGTCACGTTCACATAATGTCTTTCCGATTTTTCTTCCTTTATATTACGCTTGTAAATATCGATGGCCGTGGTCGAAGCCAAAGCATTCAATCCCGAAGCCGTTGAAGACATGGCTGCCGAAATAATCACGGCCAACAACAAGCCTATCAATCCCTTGGGCAAGTAGTGCAGGATGAAGTGGAAAAAAACGTAATCCTTGTCGTTGGTTTCGCTGTTGCTGTCTGCCTTGGTGATGATTTCCTTGGCGCGATCCCTCAAATCCTTTTCTTTGCTGGACAAGGCAACCAGTTCTTTTCGAAGAATCGGGTTGTCGTAATCTTGGTTGAGCTGGTCGATATACAACAAATTGATCACCTTTTTGTCTTCGGAAAGAGATTCCAATTGTTTTTCAAGAGCATAGTATTCGTTCTTGAAAGACGATTTTTCTATCAATGTTTTGTTGTTGGGATTAAAATTCAAGGGAACCGGATTGAATTGAAAAAAAACGAAAACCATGACTCCGGTAAGCAAAATAAAGAACTGCATCGGCACTTTCAGGAGTCCGTTCATGATCAATCCCATTTGGCTTTCCCGAACCGATTTCCCGGACAAATAGCGTCCCACCTGTGATTGGTCTGTTCCAAAATAAGCCAAGGCCAGAAAAAAACCTCCCGTAAGTCCGCTCCAAATAGTATATTTCTCTTCCGGATCGAACGAGAAATCGACAATGTCCATTTTGTCATTGGCTCCGGCAATGTGCAAGGCACTGCCAAAAGTCATGTCGTTGGGCAAATAATACAGAATCAAGAAAAAAGTGATGAACATGCCCGACATGATCACGAACATTTGTTGTTTCTGGGTCACGTTGACCGCCTTGGTCCCGCCCGAAAAAGTATAGATAATCACGAGCACACCTATCACGATGTTCATTACGGTCAAATTCCAACCCAACAATGCCGACAAGATTATGGCCGGCGCATAAATGGTCAAACCGGTTCCCAAGCCCCTTTGCACCAAAAACAGGATGGCGGCAAGCGAACGGGTTTTTAAATCAAAGCGTTTTTCGAGGTATTCATAAGCCGTAAAAACCTTGTATTTGTGATACAAGGGAATAAAAGTCAAGCAAATGACCACCATGGCAATGGGCAATCCGAAGTAGAACTGCAAAAATCCCATCCCGTCATGATAGGCTTGTCCCGGTGTGGAAAGAAAAGTGATGGCACTGGCTTGTGTCGCCATAACCGAAAGCCCCACGGTGTACCAAGGCGTTTCGTTGCTGCCCAAAATGTAATCTTCCACATTCTTGCTCCCCTTGGTTTTCCAAACACCATAAATCACGATAAACAACAAGGTCACCACAAGGACTATCCAATCGAATAACTGCATAATTTCAGGAATATAATTTCATTGAGTTATACACTTAGTATCTGTTTAATGTCTTTTTGATAAATTGGCTTGGCATCTACCATTCTTTCTATAGATTTATGAAAAATACTTGTTTTAAATTGTGAACGGTTTATTCTAAAGCAAAA
>JAGNPF010000157.1:1964-4816 GCA_017989775.1 Flavobacterium sp. | reverse complement strand
AATCGTGTTGCCAAAATGTTTGTGAAGGAAATTTTTGGAGGTCTAAATCCTGACAAAAAACCAAAAGCCTCCACTTTTGAAAACAATTATAAATATGGGGAGATGTTGGTCGAAAAAAACATCACAGTTTATTCTACTTGCGAACATCATTTATTGCCGATAATAGGAAGAGCCCATGTGGCTTATATTTCTAAAGGACAAGTAATTGGATTATCTAAAATGAATCGTATCGTGGAATATTATGCCAAAAGACCTCAAGTTCAAGAACGTTTAACGATGCAAATCGTGCAAGAATTGCAAATTGCCCTTGGAACAGAAGATGTGGCTTGCGTGATTGATGCGAAACACCTTTGCGTAAATTCCAGAGGAATAAAAGACATCGAAAGCAGTACCGTAACTTCGGAATTTGGCGGAAAATTCAAAGACGCGCAAGTGCGAAGAGAATTCCTTGATTACATCAAATTGGATACAAAATTTTAATCCTTTCCACTCCCTCTCCACACGAGCGACAGCGAACTGGCGAAGCAAAGGAGAGGGAGTAGATTCTGGAATAATTTAGATACGAAATAAACATAAACAATCATTAACAACGCATTCACCTCTCTGCTCCCTCCCCTTTGGGGAGGGCTGGGGTGGGGTGGGGAAAACCATAAAACGCAATGCCTCTATACAAAACCCAAACCCTAAAAATATACAACTCTCTTTCGGGAGAAAAAGAAGTTTTCACGCCAATTCACGAAGGAAATGTGGGAATGTATGTTTGTGGACCAACGGTTTACAGCAACGTGCATCTAGGCAATGTCCGCACTTTTATGTCTTTTGACGTAATCTACCGGTATTTTTTGCATTTGGGTTACAAAACGCGTTATGTTAGAAACATTACCGATGTAGGCCATATCGTGGATGACGTGGACAATGGCGAAGACAAAATCGCCAAAAAAGCACGATTGGAACAATTGGAACCTATGGAAGTCGTGCAACAATATACCGTCGATTTTCACGAAATATTGAATTTGTTCAACTTTTTGCCGCCAAGCATTGAACCAACGGCAACGGGACACATCATTGAACAAATTGAAATCGTCAAAAAAATCATCGACAAAGGATTGGCTTATGAAGTCAATGGTTCCGTGTATTTTGACGTTGTCAAATACAACCAAACAAATAATTATGGAATTCTAAGCGGCCGAAACATAGACGATATGTTGGCCAACACCCGAGATTTGGACGGACAGGGAGACAAAAAAAATGCGCAGGATTTTGCCCTTTGGAAAAAAGCCGAACCGCAACACATCATGCGTTGGCCTTCGCCTTGGAGCGATGGTTTTCCGGGTTGGCATTTGGAATGTACTGCCATGAGCACCAAATATTTGGGCAATCATTTTGACATTCACGGAGGTGGAATGGACTTGAAATTCCCGCACCACGAATGCGAAATTGCCCAAAACGAAGCCTGCACGGGTCATACTCCGGTCAATTACTGGATGCACGCCAACATGCTGACCTTGAACGGCAAGAAAATGGCAAAATCCACAGGAAACAACATTTTGCCAAGAGAAATCCTGACAGGTGAAAACCCCAATTTAAGCAAGGCTTTCTCGCCCAGCGTGGCTCGTTTTTTTGTGCTTCAAGCCCATTACAGAAGCAATCTTGACTTCACGAATGACGCCATTCTTGCTGCCGAAAAAGGATTTTATAGACTTATGGAAGCCGTGGACGGATTGGCAACAATCAAGCCTAATTCCGCTTCGACTTTAGATATTGCCAGTTGGAAACAAAGCTGTTACGACGCTATGAACGACGATTTCAACAGTCCGATTTTGATTGCACAACTGTTTGAAGGCGTTCGCTTCATCAATTTATTGAAAGATAATTCGGCCACGCTTACAGCGGAAGATTTGAAAAATTTTACCAAAACGATGAATGCTTTTGTCTTTGATGTTTTAGGCTTGAAAGACGAAAAAGCTGTTGGAAACAACAACGACAAACTTGAGGGAGTTATCCACATGCTGATCAATATGCGAATGGAAGCCAGGGCCAACAAAGACTTCGCCATGTCCGACCAAATTCGGGATCAGTTGATTGCTTTGGGAATTCAATTGAAAGACGGGAAAGAAGGCACTACTTTTAGTATTCAATAATCAGAAGACAGGAAGCAGATTTTAGATTTCAGAATTTAGAACATTTCAAAGCTATGCTAAAAAAAATTCTAATATATCCCTTTGTACTGCTCGTTAGATTTTATCAAGTTGCCATATCTCCATTTACACCTGCAGCTTGCCGATTTGAACCCACCTGCTCCAGTTACATGATTGAAGCTTTGCAAAAACACGGCTTATTTTATGGTGGTTATTTGGGAATTAAAAGAATTTCGAGTTGTCATCCTTGGGGAAAAAGCGGATACGACCCCGTACCGGAAAAAGAATGTTCGCACAAACATTAACTTTTTATAAAGACATACTCTACCATAAATATTTATTTTTACAACCTAAAAAACACGCCATGACACACGCTTTAAATATAGTTTGGAATCCATCGGAAGGAATTGATTTGGGCTTTTTTGTAATTCGCTTTTACAGTCTGATGTTTGTAATTGCTTTTGGCTTGGGTTGGTACATCATGAAAAATATTTTCGAACGCGAAAATGAATCCGTGGACAAACTGGACACCTTGTTTATATGGACTGTTTTGGCTACCTTGGTTGGAGCTCGTTTGGGACATGTTTTGTTTTATGACTGGGAATATTACCGCAATCATCTATTGGAGATCTTTTTGCCATTCAGATTCAGCCCGAATTTTGAATTCACCGGATTTCAAGGATTGGCAAGTCACGGAGCCGCCATATCCATTAT
>JAGNPF010000157.1:0-1864 GCA_017989775.1 Flavobacterium sp. | reverse complement strand
GCCGAAAAGCCGGTCAAAATATAAAACACCACCATCATTCAACAAAAAAGGTAATGTACTGAAAAATGGTTGGTGGATTTTACAAAAATAAGTTGTAATATGTCCACGTTAATCTCAAGAGGAAATATGCTCTGGTGGAGACCAACATATCAGCAATAAGATTAATGCAATATGGTAAAATGGGTAGTTCAATTTTGGACTACCTTTTTTCATTTTACCAGTTTGCTTTATGGCTAAAAAAAACTCACCTCTCGTTGGTCAAAAAGACATACCATTTTATAAAATTCATTCTATTTTTAGTTGTCAAACCGCGATGGATATCCAGGTGATTTTTAAGATGACTAAAATAGCCTTCTATTCCATTTGTGGTTTTGGGAATGTTTGAATTTTGCAGATAGTGAAACATATTGGGCAAGGCACTTTTTATGGTAGAATAAGAGCGTCTGAGTAATTTATGAGTGTACCAATACCGGTCAGTTTCCTGGTTAAATGTTTTCTCATTGATGTACTCTTTATGCCTGGAGAACCACTGATTAAATTCCTGTATCCAAAAAGTTTTATCGTTTTCTGTCTTGATTTTCAAGAGCATTAAAACCAGATTTCTTAATTCTTGTCCAGCAATATGTTTTGGGAATCTAGTGAGCCATATCAGGCACATCCTTTGAATATGAACCAGACAACGTTGCACTTTTGCATCCGGAACAGCCTTTTTTATCGCTTTTAAAATGCTCTTGTGTCCATCGGTTGTAACACTTTCGATTTGGATTCCCAATTTAATGAGGTTCTCTAAATCTTCTTTCATTTCAAAATAATCTTCCTTGTCCGTGAAGCGTATAAGTTGGGTGTAACCATCAAAATCGTCTTGATAGCATACCAAACAAAACTTCTCGAAATAAGTAGCATCCATCCGTAGATTGACATTGTTTCTTTGAATGATTTTTACCTTTGGAGCTTGTTCTAAAATAGCATAAAAAGTTCTTTGAAGTGTGTCTTTTGAGTAACCACTGTCCCGAGTTAAGGTTTTGTATGTTTGTCGTTCCAAAATCCATTTTTTAAACCAAATGAATCTGTTTTTTAACCGTTGTTCTGGTCGGTTTTGAGTAAACAACAAACCACAGTTTTTACATTTGAAACGTTGTTTGTTTTCTCTTGTTCCCCATTTAATGACATCCAAACTTTTGCATCCCCAGCAGCGCTTTTTTTTGAGTTTTCCATATACTAAAAAAGTTTTATGAAACGAATTTCATAAAACTTCTCGTAAGACCATACAGATAAAGGCTTTCAAAGGTTTTTACCAACCATTTTTCAGTATTATGCCACCGGAAAAAGTTCCGGAGCATTGATCGATTGCGATTTAAATATTACTTTAGCCATTGCTTGTTTTTTGTGCAACTCTAAGATACTATTTTAGATTAAAAACAGCAAAAAAAAAGGCTGTCCTTACTTTTTGGACAGCCTCTTAATATTAAAATCTTAATTTCAATTAAGCATTATGCTCTCTCTCAATTCTTTGGTGTTCTTCTTCTGAAATGGTGTCACACAAAACTGGAGTAGCAATAAATAGTGAAGAATAAGTTCCCACTACAATACCCACCAACATAGCAAAGATGAATCCACGGATGGACTCTCCACCAAAAACAAACATAATCAACAATACCAAAATCATCGTCAAGGAAGTATTGATGGTTCTTGACATTGTGCTATTAATGGATTGGTTTACTATACTGTTGAAATTTCCTTTGGCTTTTCCTCCTAAATATTCACGAACCCTGTCAAACACGATTACGGTATCATTCATCGAATATCCAATTACAGTTAGAATCGCAGCGATAAAGTGCTGGTCAATCTCCATACCGAATGGCAT
>JAGNPF010000156.1 GCA_017989775.1 Flavobacterium sp. | reverse complement strand
CTCCGAATCCCATTATTATTCCAATGGAACGATTGCTCAAGGTAAAACGAATCGCAATAATTCCTCCAATAATCAAAGAGGAAGTTGCCAATAATCCCCAAATAAATGCATTTACCATATCGAAAGGCTTAAATTGAAACACCAACAAATTTAAGTTTATTTATTGCAATAGAAATAGTTAGCAATCACTATTTTTGAAACTTAAAGCCAAAAAAAAGACAAGGGTAAAACTTTTAAGTCTCCACAGAAACTTTAAATCGCAAAATCATTCTGAATTGGCATTTTACCATTCCTTCCTTACAATTTCAGGATATAAAACAATCCTCTATCAACTTACAACTTCTAAAAAAAAATCACTATTTTTGAAGTAACGATTGTTGATTTTTTGCCTTACAAGACTGTAAATTAGAGCATTTTGATAATTATTTACACTATTTTTAATTACTGAATCATTCCACCCAAAAGTTTAAAACATTTCAAATTATGTCAAAATCAAACAACAAAAAATCAAATGACTTTGAGGAAAATGCCAGAGAGTTAGGAAATTTAAGCAAAAAAGAACTGGTGAAAAAAGCCAAGAATTTCTCGAAACAGTATTGTGTGGGCAATGGAGAAGGGTTCAAACTTAAAGATTATGAAACCAAGGCCAGCTTCAATTTGGGTGAAGAAGGAAAACCATTGGTCAAAGAAACTTTGCAAATAGGTGTTGATGCCTTGGCTGCCATGCAGGATATTTTGTATGCCCAGGACAAATGGTCGCTCCTGATTATTTTTCAAGCCATGGATGCCGCAGGAAAAGACGGTGCCATCAAACATGTAATGTCGGGAATAAACCCACAAGGTTGCCAAGTTTCCTCATTTAAAGCACCAAGTTCAGAAGAGCTGGACCACGACTTTTTGTGGCGCTGCCAAAAACATTTGCCCGAACGAGGACGCATCGGTATTTTTAATCGCTCTTATTATGAAGAAGTGCTTGTTGTACGGGTGCATGAAGCGATTTTGAAAGGTCAAAAACTTCCAGAAAAATTGGTAACCAAAGACATTTGGGAAGATCGTTTTCAAGACATTCGCAACTTTGAAAAATATTTGAACCGAAACGGTACCATCGTTATCAAATTTTTCCTGAACGTTTCCAAAGAAGAACAAAAAGAACGTTTCATCGAACGCATTGAAGACCCAGAAAAAAATTGGAAATTTAGCGCTGGAGATGTCAAAGAAAGAGGTTATTGGAACGACTATATGCATGCTTACGAAGAATTAATCAAAAATACCTCAACCGAAAAATCGCCTTGGTACGTGATTCCTGCCGATAATAAATCCTATGCACGAATCGCAATCGCCTCGGCAATTATTCACGCCTTGGACGAAATGGAATTAGAATATCCAACCGTAAGCCCAGAGAAAATAGAAGAATTAAACGCCATAAAAAAAGTACTACTAGAAGAAAAATAAACCACAAGAATTTCTAAATTTATAAACTATGTGGCATAAATTATTCCCATGCTTTTTATGGATTAAAGACTACAATAAAAAAACTTTAAAAGGCGATTTTATAGCCGGAATAACTTTGGCTGCTTATGGAATTCCGGTTTCATTGGCTTATGCAACCTTGGCGGGATTACCGCCTGAATACGGGATTTACGGCTATCTCATCGGCGGATTTTTCTATGCACTGTTGGGTTCTAGCAAACAATTGGCCATTGGTCCCACATCGGCCATATCATTACTTATTGGAACCTCAATTGCCGATATGGCCAACGGAGACGAGCAGCGATGGGCTGACATTGCTTCCCTCACCGCATTGGTATTTGCAGCTTTGGCAATTCTCGCTTATTTGTTGCGATTGAGCGGTATCATCAATTTTATCAGCGAAACGGTTTTGGTTGGTTTCAAGGCCGGTGCCGCCCTGACCATTGGCTTGACCCAATTGCCGAAATTATTTGGTGTAAATGGTGGTGGCGAAAATTTCTTGGAACGAATAATTGTCTTAATACAACAACTTCCGGAAACCAACACGGCCGTTTTAATTTTTGGAATTGCCGCCATTGCAATCCTTATTTTTGGCGAAAAAATGGCTCCCGGAAAACCTGTTGCCATAATAATCGTAATCATTTCCATTTTTTTAATTACCACAACTTCACTGGGACTGCAAGGCTTTTCAACCGTTGGAATAATCCCTTCAGGCCTACCCGAATTCCATTTTCCTTCCCTTCGTTTTCGCGATATTGATGACGTGTTTCCACTGGCAATGGCGTGTTTTTTATTATCATATATCGAAAGTGTTTCGGCAGCAAGATCATTGGCACAAAAAAACGGTTATTTTATTGACCCACGTCAAGAATTACTGGCACTTGGAATTGCAAATGCGGCCGTTGCCTTGGGCCAGGGTTATCCTGTTGCGGGCGGCTTGTCACAATCTGCCGTCAATGATACTGCTGGTGCAAAAACACCTTTGTCATTGGTATTCGCCTCGGCGGCAATTGCATTTTGTCTTTTATTTTTAACCGATATGCTTCAATATTTGCCCACGGTAATTTTGGCGGCAATAGTCTTGGTGGCCATTAGCGGACTTTTTGACCTAAAAGAAATGAAACACCTTTACCGAATCAACAAACAAGAATTTTATGTTGTTATGATTGCCCTTGTTGGCGTGCTCATTTGGGGAATCCTGACAGGCGTTTTAGTGGCCGCCATAGTGACTTTGTTGTTGTTGATCAAGGCCACTTCGAAACCCAATGTGGCCTTTTTGGGAAGAATTCCGGGAACCAAACGTTACACTGATTTAGAACGCCATCCCGATAACGAAATCATCGAAGGAGTCCTAATCGTCCGGGTTGAATCGTCCATCTTGTATTTCAATGTCGAAAATATCAAGGAAGAAATTTGGAAAAAAATCAATCATGGAACTCATCCCATAAAAACGGTAATCCTGGATTTGAATTCCTCTCCAAATGTCGATATTGCGGGAGCACGATTTTTAAAACAATTGTTCATCGATTTGAAAAAAAAGAAGATTGCCTTAAAAATTGCCGAAGCTCGTTCCGAAGTGCGCGATACCTTGCGTTCCGAAAATTTGGAGGATCTTTTAGGACACATCAGTCGTTTTGTTTCCGTAGATGACTTGGTGGTGGAAGCCACACGAAAAAACTCTTGAAAACCTAGTTTCCAAATCATTAGCTTTTAAAAAGCATAATTCTCTTTAACCACAAATTACACAAATTTTTACAAAAATGAACCCATCAACAACATCACAATTAACTCAAACATACCAAAAACAGACTTTGAATTTGTGGAGATTTGTGGAATTTGTGGTGAAAAATTTTAAAAGCGAATACTATGAGTTTTTAATCTAAAAATAAACCCTAAATTTGCACCCGAATTCTTCCATTTAGAATTCACCACATATTTCTCACTTAAACGTTTATAGCATGCAACTGTATAACACCTTAAGCGCAGAAGAAAGAGCCGAGCTGATTGACCAAGCCGGAAAACAACGCCTTACGTTGTCTTTCTATGCCTATGCCAAAATTGAAGATCCCAAAAAATTTCGCGACGATTTGTTTATTGCCTGGAACGCACTCGATGCGTTGGGCCGAATTTACGTTGCCCACGAAGGCATCAACGCCCAAATGAATGTTCCTGCCGAAAACATCGAAGCTTTCAGGGAGACTTTGGAAGTGTACGATTTCATGAAAGGAATTCGCCTGAATGTGGCCGTGGAACATGACGATCACGCCTTTTTGAAACTCACCATCAAAGTGCGCCACAAGATTGTTGCCGACGGTCTCAACGACGACACTTTTGACGTGACCAACAAAGGAATCCACCTGAAAGCCAAGGAATTCAACGAAATCCTGGAAGACCCAAACACCATCGTCGTGGATTTCAGAAACCATTACGAAAGCGAAGTGGGCCATTTCAAGGGAGCCATCACTCCCGATGTGGAAACTTTTAGAGAAAGTTTGCCCATCATCAACGAACAACTTCAAGACCACAAAGAAGACAAAAACTTGGTGATGTATTGCACCGGAGGAATCCGTTGCGAAAAAGCCAGCGCTTATTTCAAACACCAAGGCTTCAAAAATGTTTTTCAACTGGAAGGAGGCATCATCAATTACGCCAAACAAATTGAAGCAGAAGGCTTGGAAAGCAAGTTCATTGGAAAGAATTTTGTTTTTGATAATCGCTTGGGCAAAAGAATCACGGACGATATTGTTTCCCAATGCCACCAATGCGGAAAACCTTGCGACAACCACACCAATTGCGCCAACGACGGATGCCATTTGTTGTTCATCCAATGTGACGAATGCAAAGCAGCCATGGAAAATTGCTGTTCTACCGAATGTCTTGAAATCACCCATTTGCCATTGGTGGAACAAGTAAAATTAAGAACCGGGAAACAAGTCGGAAATAAAGTTTTTAGAAAAGGAAAATCAGAAAGTTTGAAATTCAAACATTCTGGAGAGTTGACTGATACCGCTTTGGCAACAGCTTCGAAACCAACCGACATACGCCAGAAAATAAAGGTAAAAAAAGTATTGCTTGGCAAAGCGGAACATTATTACGTAAAAGCGCAAGTGGGTCTATTCACTATCGAAAACCAGGAATTAAATTCGGGTGACAAAATCCTCATCTCGGGACCAACCACCGGAAACCAAGAAATGGTCTTGAACAAAATGATGGTCAACGGAACCGAAAACACGATGGCAAAAATTGGAGACAAAGTAACTTTTGAAGTGCCTTTCAGAATTCGATTGTCTGATAAATTATATAAAATCTTAAAATAAATTAGACACAGATTTCACAAATTTTCACAAA
>JAGNPF010000155.1 GCA_017989775.1 Flavobacterium sp. | reverse complement strand
AGTGCATACCTTGAGTGGTTTCAGTGCCCATGCCGGGCAAACCGATTTGCTGAACTGGTTTTCTTATTTGGCTCCTTCCAAACCCCGGGTTGTCATTACCCACGGTGAAGACATGCAGCGGGAAACCCTGGCTTCTCTTGTCAAAAAAAGGTTTGAACTGGACTCGATGCTTCCAGAAATTGGAGACATCATCGAGTTGTAGTTTTCTTTAAAAACAAAAAAAAAAGTTTCCCGAAAGAGAAACTTTTTTGTTTTTAATTTTTTTACCCGTTTTATAATTTTACATTCGAAACCTTGTATGTTTTTCCATCGGCTGCCGCTTCGACAACTTTGGTCAGTTTTTCGGGGGTCAACAAGGTTTTGTCGAAAGACACGGTGGCCAATTCTTTGTCGAAATCCACGGTTGCCGTTTGAACTCCGTCAAGACCATTGAGTTCTTCCTGGATAGTTTTGGCACAACCAATGGCACAAGTCATTCCTTTTATGTTGAAACTTGCCGTTTGCAGGTTTGCGGCGGCAATTTCTTTCTTCACTTTTGGAGCGCTGTTTTCTGTCGCGGCATCTGAAACAGTTTCGCCCGTTTTTTCTTTACAACCCACAAACAAAAGGCTTGCAAGCGTTATTGTCAATATTGATTTTGAAAAATTCATTATTATCGGGGTTTTAATGGATTAATTGTCTTGTTATTGCGGACAAAATTAATGAAAAAAACCAGCGCTAATTCATAAAATAATTACAAATTTGAGCCAAAATTTAGTTTATGGATTCGAAACGGCTGAAATGGGTTTATTTGATAACGTTGGCACTTATTTGGGGAAGTTCATTTATCCTGATAAAAAAAGGCTTGGTGGGCTTGACATCGCTGCAGTTGGGGTCGCTTCGAATTATATTTGCGGCGATTTTTTTGTTGTTGATAGGGTTTAAGAGTTTGGCCAAAATCCCGCGTGTTCAATGGAAATACATTGCCTTGACGGCAACTTTGGGCACATTTTTTCCGGCCTATCTTTTTGCGATTGCCCAAACCCAGATTGACAGCACAGTAAGTTCCATCCTGAATTCCTTGACGCCGTTGAACACGCTGATTTTCGGTATTTTGGCTTTTGGATTGAGTTTCCGAAGAGCACAAATTTTTGGAGTAATCATCGGGTTGATAGGAACTTTTTTGTTAATAGTGAATGGGGCTTTGCATCATCCAGAACAAAATTATTATTATGCCATCCTGGTTTTGATAGCTTCGTTTTGTTATGCGATGAATGTCAATTTGATCAAGAAATATTTGTCGGATTTGAGTCCGTTGAGCATTTCGACAGGAAATTTCCTGGTACTGCTTTTTCCGGCACTCCTGGTTTTGATTTTCTCCGGTTTTTTTGAGGTAATTGCCGTTGAAAGTGTCCAACATTCGGTATTGTTTGTCCTTGTTTTGGGCGTGTTGGGAACCGGAATTGCCAACATCATTTTCTTCAAGACCATCCAAATTTCATCGCCTGTTTTTGCCACTTCGGTGACTTATTTGATTCCTGTCGTGGCCTTTGGTTGGGGATTGTTGGACAACGAAATGCTGACACCAGTCCAGTTTTTGGGTGCTTTCATTATTCTGTTCGGGGTTTATTTGTCGGCCAAGAAAGAGTAAACAGGTTGCAGATTGCAGACTTCAGATTTTAGATCAAGAATGTTAAACATCATTGTATAAAAAAACGAAAACCTCTTGATTACTCAGGAGGTTTTCGTTTTTTTAAACTTCTAGGCTTCCAGCTTCTAACTTCCAGCTACTGGAAATCAGCATCGGTAACCCCTTCGTTGATTTTTACGTTGGACATTTTGATATCCAATTCAAATCCCACATTTTGAATGATGTTGAAAGGAATTTTCACGCCTTTCACGTCTCTGTAATCTTTGTAATAAGTGGTTACGGTTACTTTGTTTCCGCCTTGTTCCTGGGTTTTGGAATCGGCAATTTTCAGACCGGATTTGACGTCATAATACAAAGTGGTTTTTCCGTTTTGTACCGCATAAGCTTCGTTTCCGTTGATGGATTCGATTCCGGTAAGAGTGATTTCGGCTTTCTTGGCCAATTGCACTTCTTCAAATGGAATGGCACTGGCTTTCATTTCGGCCAAATCGGCGCCTTCAATGTTTTTTCTTTGTCCTTGTTGCACCACGTAAGCGCCTTTTTCGTTGACCACTTGTTTCATCAAGCTCATTGGTCCCATGGCGATTTCCACCATCAATTTGCCTTTGCTGTCGACTTTGTTGGTAAAAGTCAAAGGAGACGGTGCTTGCGGAATGGTGGTGGAACCCAGCATCGAGATGGTTTTTACCGAGGCAACTGCTTTTTCGCCGCCAATAGCCTTGATGTAATTGTCCAAAACGATTTTGGCAGTCACGCCAGCAGGAACTTCTTTTTTGAGAACCGGTTTTTCCACTGGATTGCCGTATTTGTCAAAATAAAACATCGGGATTTTTAGCTTTTCCAAGCCTGGAATCACGTCGGCACCTTTTCCGGCAATCACGATTCGGGTGTTGTCAACCAAAAAATATTTGTTGGCGGCAGCTTGTATTTGTTCAGGAGTCACGGCATTCAAGCTTTTGATGTAATTTTCGTAAAAATCTTCGGGCAGATCTTCCGTCTCGATTCTCAAAGCGTATCTTGCCACGGTTTGTGGCTGCTGCACCTGCATTACAAATTTTCCAATGAACGAGGCTTTGACATTGTTCAGCAATTCGTCGCTTACTTTTTCGGTCCTGATTTTTTTGATTTCCTTGATGAATTCCACCACGGCACTGTCGGTAACCGCGTTTCTCACCGCCGATTTCGATTTTAGTTTGGTCACGTATTTTCCGCTGCCGATGATGGCATTGGCACCATACGTCCAGCCGTGGGCTTCCCTTAAATTCATGTTCAAATAGCTGTTGAAGTCACCTCCCAAAATGTGGGTTGCCAGTGCCGCCGGAAAAAAGTCGGGGTCGTTCATTTTTAAATTCAAGGTATTGACCAAGGCGATTTCAGATTGTACCGCATTGGGCATGTCCACGAAATTAATTTGCGTGAACGGTACATTTTTTGGCTCGGCATAAGTCAATTTTGGAGTGCTTCTTTTTTGCCAAGTGCCGAATAATTTTTCTACAAAAGGTTTGATTTTTTTGTATTTCACGTCGCCAATGATGACTAAATAAGCGTTTTCTGGCACAAAATAGTTCTGGTAATTCGCTTGGACATCGGCAAGGGTGATGTTGTTCAAGGTTTCTGCGGTTACAAATTCGCCGGAAGGGTGGTTTTTGCCAAAGGCTAGAGCATCGACAACTCTGTCTGCAATGGCCGGAACGCTTTTTTCTTCGGCTTTGAGTCCTTCGAGCATTTTGGCTTTTTCTTTTTCGAATTCTACTTGGGTAAAATTGGGGTTCAGGGCGCCATCGGCCATCAATTCCAGGATTCGATCGGCATATTTGGAAAGGGCACTCGCATAAGCTCCGCTGGAACTAAAGTTGACGCTGGCACCAAAAAAGTCGATTTCTTCGTTGAAAATGTCCTTGGTTATTTTTTTGGAACCATTTCCAATCAAGCTGCTGGTCAATTCGTCAACTCCTTTTTTATTTCCTTCCGCAAAGGGAGCGTTGTCCAGGGTAAGATTGTAGGTTACGCGCGGTAATTTATGGTCTTCGACAACCATCACTTTCAAGCCGTTTGCCAATACAAAGGTTTGCGGTTTCTTGATGTTTACCACCGGGGCTTTGCCTGGTTTGGGTTGCGGACGGTCTTGTGCTTGCATAATTCCGGTTAAGAACAAAATGAATAATAATATACTTGTCTTTTTCATGATAGGGAATGTCTTAGTTTTGAGCTTGTTCAGTGGAAGGAACATAATCCAAAATCAATCTTTGATTCGGGTTTAAGTATTTTTTGGCTACTTCTCTAATTTCCTCTCGGGTTATGGAATGATATAGGTTAATCTCGTTGTTGATTAGATGAATATCTCCATACAGCATGTGGTATTTGGCCAAATTTTCGGCAATTCCTTCCACGCTGGCATTGGCATTCACAAACTGGTTGTCAAAAGTGTTTTTCAGTTTTTGAAAGTCTTTCTCGGAAATCAAATTGGTTTGAATTTTCACGATTTCTTCGTCAATTTCTTTCTGCAAATCTTCCAATTTGAATGTCCCCATTGGCAAACCATATATAATGTACATTCCATAATCTTCTTGGCTAATCCCAAATGCGCCTATTTGCAAGGCCATTTTCTTTTGGTCCACTATTTTCTTGTATAATTTGGAACTTTTTCCGTCACTTAAATAGGAGGAAATCAAGTCCAAAACTCGGGCATCCCTTGTTTTCATCGAAGGTGTTCTGTATGAGATCACGATTGCAGGAATTTGAATATTAGGGTCTTGATAAGTCGCCTTGATGGTTTGGGTTATCGGTTCTTCGACGAAAGTTTGTTTTTTCAATACTTCCCCTTTTGGGATAGAACCAAAATATTTCTGAATCCATTCCTTGGTTTGGGCAATGTCAATCTGGCCGGCAACAACCAAAACGGCATTGTTTGGCGTATAGAATTTTTTGTTGAAGGCTTGAAATTCTTCTAATTTTGCTGCATCCAAATGTGCCATGGAACCAATGGTGTTCCAACGGTAAGGATGAACCTTGAACATGTTTTCTTTTACCGCCGTAAGGAAGTTGCCGTAGGGACGATTGTCGAAACTGGTTCTTTTTTCTTCTTTCACGACTTCGTTTTGGGTGTCAACGCCTATTTGGTTAATGACAGGATGCAACATTCTTTCGGATTCCATCCAAAGTCCCAATTCCAGATTGTTGGAAGGGAAGACTTC
>JAGNPF010000154.1 GCA_017989775.1 Flavobacterium sp. | reverse complement strand
GTCGTTGCGAAGCCAAAAACGTCAGAAGTTATTTGACGTTGAACACCATTATTTACGATCACGATTTGTCGGTCGTGAAAACATTATTGGCGAAAGCCAAAGAAGCCAACATCACCGCCGTTATTGCCTCCGATCAAGCCGTAATCGCCATGGCAAGAGGCATCGGGATGGAAGTTCATATTTCGACCCAATTGAACGTAACCAATATCGAAACCATCAAATTCTACAGCTTATTTGCAGATACTATGGTTTTGAGTCGTGAATTGAGTTTGCGCCAAGTGAAGAAAATCACGGAACAAATCGAAAAAGAACAAATCAAGGGACCCAACGGCAACTTGGTCGAAATCGAAATCTTCGGTCACGGCGCCTTGTGCATGGCGGTTTCGGGGAAATGCTATTTGAGTCTGCATTCGCATAATTCATCGGCAAACCGTGGTGCCTGCAAACAAAATTGTCGCAAGAAATACACCGTCATCGACCAAGAAACTGGTTTCGAAATCGAATTGGACAACGAATACATGATGTCGCCGAAAGATTTATGCACATTGGATTTCTTGGATCAAGTGATTGATTCCGGCATTCAAGTATTGAAAATCGAAGGCCGAGGACGTGCTCCGGAATATGTGGCTACCGTAATCAAAACCTATCGTGAAGCGATTGACAGTTATTACGATGGTACTTTTACCAAAGAAAAAATCGCTGTTTGGATGGAAGATTTGAATACGGTTTACAATCGTGGTTTTTGGTCAGGCTATTATTTGGGTCAAGAATTGGGCGAATGGAGCGATGTTTCGGGATCGGCAGCGACCCAAAAGAAAGTGTATGTTGGGAAAGGAACCCATTTTTTCCCGAAAGCCGAAATTGGACAATTCAAAATCGAAGCTTACGACATCAAGATTGGCGACAAAATATTGGTTACCGGACCAAGCACGGGAGCTCAAGAAATGATTATCGAAGAAATGTTTGTGAATGATATAACGGCAGAGAAAGCCACAAAAGGTGATGATTGCACTTTGAAACTGCCTTTCAGAATCCGTATGTCGGACAAATTATATAAAATAGTGGAAGCCTAATGGTTATTGTAACGCTGCAAAGAGACAAGTGCATTGGATGTAATTATTGCGTGGAAATGGCGCCCGTTCAGTTTCAAATGTCCAAAAAAGACGGAAAATCGGTGTTGATTAAAAGCGTGAATGCCAAAGGTTTTTTCACCCTGAAATCGCCTGACCACACTATAGCCGAAAGCTGTGAATTGGCGGCGAAAGCCTGTCCGGTGAAAATTATTTCGGTCAAGGAAACCTGATATTTTAGTTATTTCCACCCATAAACCAACCCGTCACAATTGAAATCGTGACGGGTTTTTTTTAGTATATTTTTATGATTTTTTGGCCTTTTTATCCCTTGTAACTTAAAATTAAAAAATACTATCTTTACAAATTCAATCTTTTAAGAACTTAAATTGCTCTCGTGGCAATACTACATATAAAATTATGGCATGTACAAGTTGTTCAACTTCTGATGGTGGCGCACCAAAGGGTTGCAAAAATAATGGGACTTGCGGCACCGACAGCTGCAACAAATTAACGGTTTTCGACTGGCTTTCGAACATGAGTTTGCCCAATGGCGAAGCTCCTTTTGACTGTGTCGAAGTGCGCTTCAAAAACGGAAGAAAAGAATTTTACCGCAATACGGAGAAACTGACTTTGAGCATGGGCGACATTGTTGCCACCGAAGCTTCTCCGGGTCACGACATTGGAATTGTGACGCTTACCGGCGAATTGGTTCGCATCCAAATGAAGAAAAAAGGAATAAATCCTTCCACTGCCGATGTTTCCAAAGTATATAGAAAAGCATCCCAAAAAGACATCGACATTTGGTCTGCCGCCCGAAGCAAAGAAGAACCAATGAAGGTTCGCGCCAGGGAATTGGCCATTGCCCAAAAACTGGAAATGAAAATTTCCGACATCGAATTTCAAGGCGACGGATCGAAAGCCACTTTCTACTACACGGCCAATGACAGGGTCGATTTCAGGCTTTTGATCAAGGATTTTGCCAAAGAATTCAGCACCAGAGTCGAGATGAAACAAGTGGGGCTTCGCCAAGAAGCGGCACGTTTGGGCGGAATTGGCTCTTGCGGAAGAGAATTGTGTTGTTCCACTTGGCTTACCGATTTCAGGAGCGTAAACACTTCGGCAGCCCGTTACCAACAATTGTCCCTGAACCCGCAAAAATTGGCGGGTCAATGCGGCAAATTGAAATGTTGCCTCAATTATGAACTCGACACCTACATGGATGCCTTGAAAGGTTTCCCTGATTTCAACACCAAACTGTCCACAGAAAAAGGAGATGCCGTTTGCCAAAAACAGGATATTTTCAAAGGATTGATGTGGTTTGCCTACACCAATGATTTTGCCAATTGGCACATGCTGAAAATCGAGCAAGTCAACGAAATCATTGCCGAAAACAAACTCAAAAACAAGGTGGCTTCATTGGAAGATTATTCAATTGAAGTGGTTCAAGAACCTGAAAAACACTTCAATAACGCCATGGGCCAAGAAAGTTTGACCCGTTTTGACCAACCCAAGAAAAAGAAAAAACCGAACAAAAAACGCAAACCGGGGGGAGAAAATGTTATCGTTGCCAACAAAAACAACGACAACAAAAACAGCGAGAACAAACCCAACGATAACGCAAACAGGAATGGAAACGGGAACAAGCCAAACAATAATAACAAACCCAACAACAAAAGGCCCAACAAAAATGCCAAGCCCAATGTTGCCGGCGAGAAAAAACCTGCTGCACCCAGAAAACCAATAATCATCACCAAAAATGAGAATAAACAATAGTGCATTACTGCTTTTGGTCGTGGCACTCTTTTTTTCATGCGACAAAAAAAGGGTTTTTGACGAATACAAATCCGTGGGAACCGCTTGGCACAAAGACAGTGTTGTCAGTTTCGATTTGCCGGAGCTGGATTCGACAAAACGATACAATTTATTCGTAAATTTGAGGAACAACAACGATTATCCGTTCAACAATCTCTTTTTGATTGTTGCCCTCGAAATGCCGAACGGTTTCACGAAAGTAGATACACTGGAATATCAAATGGCGGAACCGGACGGAACCTTGCTGGGCGATGGATTCACGGATATCAAGGAAAGCAAACTTTTTTACAAGGAAAAAGTGCGATTTAGGTCAAAATACAAGGTACACATCAAACAAGCCGTCAGAGAAAACGGAAAAGTTCCCGGAGTAACCGCTTTGGACGGCATTACCGATGTGGGATTCAGAATAGAAAAAATAGATTAAGACATCATTATGGCTACTCGAAAAAACAATAATCAGGCAAACAACGTGGAAAAAGACATCAATTACTACAAAAAGAAATTCTGGAAAATTTTCTTTTATGGTCTGGGTGGCATTATGGTATTTTTCTTGTTCGCCTCATGGGGACTTTTTGGTTCCATGCCTTCTTTCGAAGATTTAGAAAATCCGGATTCCAATTTGGCCACCGAAATCATCTCGTCCGACGGAGTGATTTTGGGGAAATACTTCCAAAAAAACAGGTCGCAATTAAAATATTCCGACTTGCCAAAAAACTTGGTAGATGCATTGGTAGCTACCGAAGACGTGCGTTTTTACGAACATTCCGGAATAGATGGCAGAGGAACCCTGAGAGCCGTCTTTAGTCTAGGAACAAGCGGTGGCGCAAGTACCCTCACACAACAATTGGCCAAACAATTGTTCCACGGTGAAGGTTCAAAATTCCTGCCTTTTAGAATCGTGCAAAAAATCAAGGAATGGATTATCGCCATTCGATTGGAAAGACAATACACCAAAAACGAAATCATCGCCATGTATTGCAACGTCTATGATTTCGGTAATTATTCCGTTGGGGTAAGTTCTGCGGCACAAACCTATTTTTCAAAAGCCCCCAAAGATTTAACCATAGACGAATCGGCAATTTTGGTCGGAATGTTCAAAAATTCAGGACTTTACAATCCGGTAAAAAATCCACAAGGTGTAAAAAACCGTAGAAACGTGGTGCTTTCGCAAATGGAAAAAGGCGGCATCATCACCGAAGGACAAAAAGAAAAACTGCAAGCATTGCCCATCACCCTAAAATTCAAACTGGAAAGCCACCGAGAAGGAACGGCCACTTATTTCAGGGAATATTTGCGCGATTACATGAAAAAATGGGTTGAAGAAAACAAAAAAGCCGACGGTTCGGATTACGACATCTACAAAGACGGTTTGAAAATTTACACCACCATCGATTCCAGAATGCAATTGCACGCCGAAGAAGCCGTTGAAAAACACATGGCCAACCTGCAGGAACAATTTTTTATTGAAGCAAAAGACAACAAAAATGCGCCTTTTGTAGGTATTTCCGAAGCGGAAACCCAACGTATCCTGAAACAAGCGATGAAGGCATCCTACCGATGGACGGTAATGACGGAACTTGAAAAAAGTGAGGAAGAAATCATCGCTTCTTTCAGCAAAAAGACAAAAATGAAGGTCTTCACTTGGAAAGGCGAAAGAGATACTATCATGACGCCATTGGATTCCATCCGCTATTACAAACATTTCCTGCAATCGGGATTGATGGCGATGGAGCCCCAAACGGGCAACATCAAGGCCTGGGTGGGCGGAATCAACTACAAATATTTCCAATACGACCACGTTGGCCAAGGAGCCAGACAAGTGGGTTCCACCTTCAAACCCTTTGTTTACGCCACGGCCATCGAGCAATTGGGAATGTCGCCTTGCGATACCATTGTCGATGGACCATTCATGATTCGCAAAGGACGTCATCACGTTACCGAAGATTGGGAACCCAGAAATTCCAACAATCAATAC
>JAGNPF010000153.1 GCA_017989775.1 Flavobacterium sp. | reverse complement strand
TCCAATCCGTGCCCATTCCAATTGTCCACCAACCAAATCTACTAAAAACATCATCGATTTCAGAAAAACAATTTGCTACCACCCAAAACAAAAAAAATCCCGATTGCTCGGGATTTTAATATTTAAAACAGTTTCAAATTTAGTATTGAAATTTAGCTCTGTTGTCTTCAATTTTTGCAATATCTTTCAAGGCAGGAACCACTCTGTTGGCATCGCCTGCGCTTTGCGCTTTTAGTTTGCTCACATAAGCCGCGTGGCTTTTCAATGCTGGTGCCTTGAAAGTGCTTTTGTTCAACACCACATAAACTCCAGTGTTTCCTTCGATTGGAGCAGAAAGTTTTCCTGTTGCCAATGCGAATGCGTTTCCAACCACTTTAGGCTCTTGCCCCACACCACCTGTCAAAACAGGATTGTCCATGGTAACATCTGTTGCTTGTTGGATTGGAGCACCAACCGCTTTTGCAATGGCTTCCAAAGAACTTCCAGACATTTTGGCTTTGATCAACTCGGCTTTTTTCTTGTTTTTAAGAATTGGCTCTATGCTAGGTCTAACCAAGTCAACAGCTACCAATCCTTCTGGATTTACTTTTTTGAGTTTGGCAATTACGTGACCCAAATTGGCCACTTCAAATCTTTTGACAGCTCCAACATCGGTTCCGTCTTCAAATGCCCATCTCACGATATTTCTTTGGTTGCCCAATGGTCCGAAAGATTCGTCCATAGCTCTTGTGGTTACAGGCATTGCAATGGTCAATTTCATTGCTGCGGCAGTTTTGGCAAAATCTTTGTCAACGGCATCCATTTCGAATTGGGTTGCTTGAGCAAACACTTTATCGGAAGTGGCTTCGGAAGCTTCCAATTTTTGGGCGATGGTTGCCAAACGAATTCCGTCTTGCTTGTCCGTTACTTTAATGATGTGGAAACCGAAAGGAGTTTCTACCAATCCAACTTTTCCAATTGGGTTGCTGAAAACAAAATCATTGAAAGGTTTCACCATTTGGTTTGGACCAAAATAACCCAAATCACCACCTTGTTGTGCCGATGAATCATCCGATGCCGTGAAAGCCAACATCAAGAAACTGTCTGGATTGGCGTTTACTTGTGCCAAGATGGACTCTGCTTTTGCCTTGGCTTCTTCTTTGGTTCTTTTTTCTTTTGTGTTTGGAGTTTGTGAACCTTCATAACCAATAAGAATATGGCTTGCTTTCACGTTTACTCCCACTTTTCTACCAAATGATTTGGAGATGCAATAGTATTTTCCGAACATGTAAGGGCCGTAAATTTCTCCCGGAGCCAAGTTGTACAATTTGTCGGCATCAATGGCTGGCAAATCTTTTTTGGTAACATAAGTGGAATCATAAGGAATGTCCGAATTGGAATTCACGAATTCAACCACGTTTGTAGCATTTCTGAATCCTGGCAAGGTGTCGTTTTTTCCGGTTGCTTGATTGTAAACCACGCTTCCTTTCAACAAACCGTTGATTTTGGCTTTTACTTCGGCTTCGTCTTCCGGTGACGCTTTGTCCTCGATCAAAACGTATTCGATCTCGCGAGTTTCATCAGCTTTGTATCTTTTCTCGTTTTTTTTCATGAAAGCCACGATTTCGTCATCCGAAACTTTCACTTGGCTGTCTTTAATCGTGGAATACAAACCGGCAACATAGGCAAAACTTGCTTTGTTGGACTCCATTTCATATTTCAATTTTCCTTCGCTTTCGGTGGTATATAAACCGGCTTTGATCAAATTACCGTAAATTTGGTATTTGGCGTTCAACTCGGCGTCTTTTTCACGGTCTTTCAAGAATTGGGCTTGTTCTGGATTTGACTTGAAATATTCCTTGAATTTAGCTTCGTCAAATTTTCCAGCTGCGTTCAAGAACAATGGATTTTGTCCAATGTTTTGATCGGACTTCAACACTTCCATAATGTGTTTTGAACCCACTCTCAGACCTAGTTTTTCAAATTCTGAAGTCAACAAAGCGATGGTCACTTCTTGTTCCCAAACCCTGTTGGCTGCCGCAGTTGCAGTAATTCCTTGTTGGCTTTTTTCAAGATTGCTTACTTTTAACCTAAAGTCTTCAAATGAAATATCCTTTCCATCTATGCTTCCCACATCTTTGGAATTTCCTCCCAAACCTCCTTGTTCAAAAAGACTTGGCACTAGAAATGCGAATAATGCAAATGCAATAACTATTATGGTTAAAGCCGAACGTTGTCTAATTTTTTGTAAAACTGCCATTTTTATTGTTGTTAATTTTTATATTCAGTTTGCGAAAATACAATTATCTAATTAATAATTATACTACTAGCACTATAATTTGCAAGAAAATTTGATTTGCCAAAAAAAATCATTCTTTTATTGTCATTTTAACCAATTCTATTTTCTTGTTCGTGGCTTCTTCGATGACAAAACAATAGATTCCAATGGTGATTAGGTCTCCTTTTTGGGGGATTTCCTTGGTGGAATCCACAATGAAACCGCCCAGTGTTCCGTAAGAATCACTCTCGGGAATATTGAGTTTGTAGGTCTGGTTCAAGTATTCGACATCCAATCGGGTCGAAAAAAGATAAACGCCTTCTTCCAATTCTTTTTCGGTCAATTCTTCATCCGAATCGTGTTCGTCTTCGATTTCGCCAAAAAGTTCTTCGACTATGTCTTCTATGGTAATGATTCCCGAAGTTCCACCATATTCATCCAGCACGACGGCCACGCTTTTTCGTTTCTTGGTCAGCAAATTCATCGCATCCTTGATGTAAATGGTTTCTGGAACAAATTCTACCGGAATCACGATCGACTTGATGCTTTTAGGCTTTTTGAACAAGCCAAAAGAATGCACGTATCCAATGATGTCGTCGAGCGAATTTTGATAAACCACTATTTTGGAATATCCGGTCTCCAGAAACAACTCCTTCAATTCGTCGATGGAGCCAAACAAATCAATGGCCACAATTTCCGTTCTTGGACACATGATCTCCCGGGCTCTCACTCCCGAAAATTCCAGGGCATTTTGAAACATTTGAATTTCAGAGTCCATTTCGTCGTTGTCTTCCACGGTGCTCATTTGCTCGGTAATATAATTTCCCAATTCTGCCTTGCTAAAATACAGGGGGATTTGATCGCCTTCGGTTTTGAAAAATCGTTTCAAGACAAAATCGGAAACCCAGATAAAAAAAGTGGAAACGTAGTAAAACAAGAGATAAAACCCATAGGCAGGGAGCGCAAAAAACTTGATTAAGCTATTGACATAAATTTGAAAAAAAACCTTGGACAAGAACTTGGCCGTAAGCAAGACCAATATTGTGGACAAAAGGGTTTGGATCAACAAACTGAGCAATCCCGAAAAACGAAATTCGAAATAGTCCATCCAGCGCGTCAACAATTCGCCCATCAAAAAACCATAAACCACCAACGACACAATGTTGCCAACAAGCATTGCAGCGATAAATTTTGAAGGTTCTTGGGTGAGTTTGGCCAGAATATTGGAAATAAAACTGTCCTGTTTTTTTTCTATTTCAAGATATATCTTGTTGGAAGAGATGAAGGCTATTTCCATTCCCGAGAAAAAAGCACTTAGAATCAAGCATGCTATTATAATGCCGATTTCCATCTATCAAGGCTTGCTGTTCTTGTTCCTGTCTTCGAATTTGTTAGCAAATCTTCTCCTGAAGAAGAACATGAAAACAGAAAGAACGGCAATTCCCAGAAAAAGGAAATGTTGGTCGTTGTCCTGATCCCAAATTTCGACAGCCCTGATGGTAAAAAAAACGGCTGCAACAAGATAAATGTATTGGGTGTATTTAAGGTAATTCATGATTGTGTTGAATAAAAATTAATCGGCCGATTCCACTTCTCCGGCTATACTTTGTGAATTGATGACTTTGAAATCTTTGCTAAAATCGATTCCCTTTCCGTTTGAAACCCCTTTTGGATCGGTAAATTTAAAGCTTTTTTCGGTAAAAAACCATTCGTTCTTTTGGTCAAAATAAAGCTGGTCGGTTTCCAATGTTTGTCCGTCTTGGGAATTAATCTTGACATTTCCTTTCAAATCAATGATGTTCGTCTGCTTGAAAGAAGTGGCGTAATCCGACTTGATGAACGTCATTTTTCCGTTTTTGTCGTATAGCGTAACATTGATTCCTTTTGGAAATTCCGTGAACGGAAAATCGACACTGGCATACTCCCGCATTTTTGGGCTCACCAACACGGCAGTTATTCGACCGGAATCGGTGTATTTCAGGTTTATCTTGTCGGCTTCACCACTTGGCACAAATTCCGAAAAATTAATTTTCTGCACTTCCTTAAAATTACTTTCACACCCACAAAAGATGGCCATGGCCATAACCAAAACGGGCATGAAGATTGAATATTTTTTTAATGAAGTCATATTTATGCTGACAAAACTGTTTGATGGTTATTGCAAAAGCAGGATTGAATTCTAATAGAATTTGCTTTTTACGAACCATTTATCATTCAATGAAAAACTCACGCTAAGACTGAAATAATTTTCTTGAACCAAATTATGCGAAGTTGTTCCTTTTTTACCGTATTCCAAGCCCAAGTTTAGGTTGGACAAGGCTCCAGTTATGGGCAATCCCATTCCAAAAGTCAAAGCGGTGTCATTTATAGATACAGAATTGACCACAAGACCTGTTTTCTCATATCTCAAACCTCCCCTGTACGTGATTTTTTTGAAATAACTTGAAAACGGATTCGAGTTGGGTGTATAATATCCACCTATGCTGTATCTTTCCGAGTTTTCATAACTGACATTATCGATTGTGCCGTAATTATTGGCCAAATTACCCGAACCTTGAACTGTAATCTCCCCACCCAAAAGCCATTTCTTGGAATCTCCAATTCCAGCACCAAATGCTAATT
>JAGNPF010000005.1 GCA_017989775.1 Flavobacterium sp. | reverse complement strand
CGCCCAAACCAATCGGTACGTTTTGTATGACGCAAGTCACGGTTCCACCAACGGTGTCGCCGTCTTTTTTGATTTGTTTGATGTATTCTTCCATTTCGGCGGCCATTTCTTCGTCTGGACAACGTACTGGATTGCTTTCTATTTTTGAAAAATCCAATTCTTGATATGGTTTTTCAAAGAAAAGAGGACCAACGGAAGATACGTAGGCATTGATTTTTATTTCCGGCAACATTTGTTTGGCAATGGCTCCCGCCACTACCCTGCTGGCCGTTTCGCGGGCCGAACTTCTTCCGCCGCCGCGATAATCGCGAACGCCGTATTTTTTTTCATACACGTAATCGGCATGACTGGGTCTGTAATTGTCTTTGATATGCGAGTAATCGTCCGATTTTTGATTGGTGTTCGGGATGATGAAACCAATGGGAGTTCCCGTGGTTTTGCCTTCAAATATTCCGGACAGGAATTGAACGTCGTCCGGTTCTTTACGCTGGGTCACGATTTTGGATTGTCCCGGTTTTCTTCTGGACATTTCCAACTGGATGGCTTCAAAATCCAATGCAATCCCGGAAGGACAGCCATCAATTATTCCACCCAAAGCTTCTCCGTGTGATTCTCCAAAAGTCGTTATTCTAAATAGTGTTCCGTAGCTATTTCCTGCCATTGTAATTAGTTTTGAACAAAAGTACTATTTTAGATTAAAGTTCAAAAGTTTATCCCTTGATTTCGGGAGAAAGTTTTGAAAACCATTCCAATGATAGGGCAATTAAAAGTTTCCAAAACACCCATTTTGTGTATTACCCTGAAATAAAAACACAGTAATACAAGAAATTATGGCAATGACGATTATCCCATTTGGCAAACAAACATAAATTGATTTTAATTGTGGCAGGATCGATACCAATTTACGATTCCCACCATTTATCACTAGGCAAGCAGTATCTTTAAGTTACTACAAGGTTACTATAAAGTTACTATAAAGTTACTATACCTGTATTTTATCCTACTGGACAATATGACTCGTCCTAAAACCCAGCTCACCAAAGCGTTCTTTTCAAAAATAAATTTTCTTGTGCGGATGGAATTGCATACAAAAAAAGGGTGCGAATTCAGGAGACATTCGCCAGCGTCCTAGAAACAATGACGTTTAGTATAAAGAACACTTCGGAGAGTCAAGAAACAGTGCTATTTTTTTTTTAAATTTCAAAACACATAACACACTGGAAATAAAGACACTTGACAAAAAACATGGTAATCATGCAACTTTTTTTAAATAATTATATAATTTTTTCGGCACACCCAAGTTTTATCTTTGTAAAAAACTAAAACACAATCAATGAAAAAAATTATTTTATCGGCCATTATGCTAACGGGATTGGCATTCTCGGCACAAGCGCAAGACATTTCAAAAAACGCATTAGGATTGCGTTTAGGAGACAATGACGGTTTTGGAGCTGAAATTTCTTACCAAAGAGCTTTGTCAAAAAACAATCGTTTAGAATTGGATTTAGGTTGGAGAAATAACAACGATGTCGATGCTTTCAAAATAACAGGTTTGTACCAATGGGTTTGGAATATTGACGGAGGATTCAATTGGTATGCTGGTGTCGGTGGAGGTATTGGCAGTTGGAATGATCAAAATTTTGATGATAACGGAACTTTTGTTTTTGCTGCTGGAGATATTGGAATAGAATATGGATTTGATGAAGTGCCAATCCAGCTTTCATTGGATTTTAGACCTGAAATTGGTGCCGTTAATTATTATGGCAATAATTACAGTTCAGACATTGCGTTGGGAATTCGATTCCAATTTTAAACGCCTTTTATTATATACCAAAAATCCCGCTTCACTAATTTGAGGCGGGATTTTTTTATTTAATGACAATTTCTTTTTTCGAATTGATTTTCAAGATGCAATAGGGCGTCGTGATTCCTTGGGTGGTCATGGCACCAGGTTCTGGAAGGGTTTCCTTTATGGTAACAACAATATTGCTCTCGGTTTCAACAACCGTTTCCACCCCAATTTTGTACCCTCCAGTGGGTTTTTCCCCCATGTTCAAAACAACAAAATTGGAATTTTGCACATCTTCCGAATGGATTTTGTTTTTCAGTTTGTCATCGTTTTGCAACATCGCAATTTCCTTGGGTTCGGACAAAATTTCAAAAAAGCGGATGTTGGCTCCCCCGTCCGATTGCTGGGTCATGACTTCGAACAAAGGTTTCGTTCCCGTTTGCTTCATCGAGGAAGAACAAGAAACCAAAACCAACGCCAACAGGGCTAGAACCGTTTTTTTCATAAAAATTTATTTATCGCTTTTTGATACAAATCCTCATACAAAGGCAGGATATTCTTGATGTCGAATTTTTTGGCCACGGACAAGGCGTTCTCCTTGAATTGGTCCAAAACACTGTCGTCTTTCAAAATCTTTACGGCATTCTCGGCCATTTCGTCGGTATTGCCCACCTCGCTCAAATAACCCGAAATTCCGTCAAAGTTCACCTCGGGCAAACCTCCGGAATTACTGGAAATCACGGGAACGCTCCAAGCCATGGCTTCGAGGGCGGCGAGACCAAAACTTTCGGTTTCGGAGGGCAACAAAAACAAGTCGGTGTAACTCAATATTTTGTCTATCTCGTTGCTGTTGCCAAAGAAAATCACTTTGTCCAAAATGCCCAATTCTTGGCAAAGATATTCCGCTTTTTCTTTTTCGGGACCATCGCCCACCATCATTAATTTGGCTGGAATTTCTTGCTGGATTTTGTAAAATATCTTGATGATGTCCGGAATTCGTTTTACTTTCCTGAAATTGCTGATGTGTGTCACGATTCTTTCTCCTTCATTGGCCATGACCGAGCGGCGACAGGAAGTAACGGCTTCGACTTCATGTTTGTCCAATTCGATAAAATTGGGAATGACCTGGATTTCGTTTTTGATGTTGAACAATTTCAAGGTGTCGTCCTTCAAACTTTGGGAAACCGAAGTCACAAAATCGGATTTGTTGATGCTGAAAGTTACCGCGGATTTGTAAAACGGATGGCTTCCCACCAGGGTAATGTCGGTTCCGTGCAGCGTGGTGATCATGGGGAGGTTTATCCCTTCGTCCTTGAGCATTTGTTTAGCCATATAACCGGCATAAGCGTGCGGAATGGCATAATGAACGTGCAACAATTCTATTTTGTGCAGCTTGACCATATCGACCAATTTGCTTGACAACGCCAATTCATACGGCTGAAAATGAAACAAGGGATATTCGGGAACGTTGACTTCGTGATAATGCACATTGGGATTCAACAATGCCAAACGAACGGGTTGACTGTAGGTTATGAAATGAATTTCGTGACCGCGACGTGCCAGTTCCAATCCCAATTCCGTGGCTACCACTCCACTTCCGCCAAACGTGGGATAACAAACTATTGCTATTTTCATATTCTAATTTTAATGAAACGAAATTAAGGAAATTTAAGGTGTATTTTTATTAATTTTTTGCCAAAAAAAATACGGTTTCCAACTGATTTAGAAACCGCATAAATTTACTTTTAAATAAAATTCGATCAGAAAAATCGGCTGTGCCAACTGTCCATGGCCGGGACTTCCCAAGATTCGTTGTATTCCTGGATGGTGTTGACCAAGTTGTTGAAAACGATGGTGTTTTCGGTAACGGCTTTTTCCTTGGCCATTTTCTTGAAATCAATCAAACTTTTGTGGGCAATATGTTCCCCGTTTTTGAAGGTAACGTTCATTTTGTCCAATAACTCAACCTTATATTTCTGTTCCAATTTTTGGATGAACTGCACCGATTTGTCTATGGAACAGCCCGTGGCCGCTTGCACTTCTTGGTTTACGGCAATAATAATGAAACGATTGTATTTCATTTGATAAGACGATTCCAAGCTCACGCTATGTGCTTCCCAACTGTCGAGAAAGGCTCTTACATCGGTTTCTATTTCCGAAAATTCTGCATCAGAGAATTTTCTGTTGGACTGGTAAATCCATATTTTGGATTCTTCTGGCAAGTTTTCAAAAGGAATATACATGGTGATTTTAGAGTATAGATTTTAGAGTATAGATTTTAGATTGCAGATTTTAGATTGCAGATTTTAAAACAACAACAATCCATTTTTAATTTTTAATTCTCAATTTGTAATTGATTTATAAATCTTGTGCATTGGCAATCAGTTCGGCGACGTCCATCACTTTTACCGAGCCTTCTTTTTCTTTGTTTTTGATGCCGTCGGTCATCATCGTGTTGCAAAACGGACAACCCGCGGCAATAATGTCCGGTTGGGTTTCCAATGCGTCTTCGGTTCTTTCGATGTTCACTTCCTTGTTTCCGACTTCGGCATCCTTGAACATTTGCGCTCCACCTGCCCCACAGCACAATCCGTTGGCCCGGGAACGTTTCATTTCGATCAATTCGGCATCCAATTTTTGAATCAGGTCACGGGGTGCTTCGTAGACTTTGTTGGCTCTTCCCAAATAACAAGGGTCGTGGAAGGTGATGCGTTTCCCCTTGAATTGACCGCCTTCGATGGTCAATCTTCCGCTATCCAACAAGGATTTCAGGAATTCCGTATGGTGCAACACTTCGTATTTCCCTCCCAATTCCGGGTATTCGTTTTTCAAGGTATTGAAACAATGCGGGCAAGCCGTAACGATTTTTTTTACTTCGTAAGCATTCAACACCTCGATATTCATCATCGCCTGCATCTGAAACAAGAACTCGTTTCCTGCTCTTTTTGCTGGATCGCCGGTGCAACTTTCTTCAGTGCCCAAAACGGCAAAAGACACGTTGGCACGATTCAGTATTCGGACAAAAGCTTTCGTGATTTTTTTGGATCGGTCATCAAAACTTCCAGCACAACCCACCCAAAACAGCACTTCTGGTTGTTTGCCTTGGGCCAGCATTTCGGCCATTGTTGGTACTATTAAAACTTCTGACATATAAAAAAGTTTAAAGGCTTAAAAGTTTAAAGTTTTGAACAACTTAAAACTGAAACCGTTTTGTATTATCAATTCATTTATTATTCCTTACGTCCGCGTGAGGGATAGCAGTGGAGCTATTTTTTATCAATTGTCACGGGTTTAAACCCGTGACAATTGATAAAAAAAGCGGGAACGTATAGCCCGACCCGTAGTTTTTACGGAGGGGCACGCCCCAATTATTTTACTCGTTTTTCCAATTCAATCGGTCTTGTTGGCTGTATTGCCAAGGTGCCCCATTGTTTTCTATATTGCTCATCATGACGTTCAATGAAGTTGGTGCGGCACTTTGCTCCATCACCAAATAACGTCGCATGTCTATAATAATCGAAAGTGGGCTGATGTTGACCGGACATTCCTCGACGCAGGCGTTGCAGGAAGTACAGGCCCACAATTCTTCGGGCGTGATGTAGTCGTTCAGCAAGGATTTGTTGTCCGGAACAAAAACGCCTTTATTGGCATCGATGTTTCTTCCCACTTCTTCCATCCTATCCCTGGTGTCCATCATGATTTTGCGGGGTGACAATTTTTTTCCGGTAATATTGGCCGGACAAGACGAAGTACAACGACCGCATTCGGTACAGGTGTAGGCATTCATCAATTGTACCCAATTCAAGTCCTGGATGTCACTGGCTCCAAATTTGGCCGGAACGGCATTTTCGTCGGGAGCTGGCGTGGCATAAGGATCGGCGTTGGGATCCATCATCAACTTTACCTCATTGGTCACTGATTCCAGATTGTCGAATTGTCCTTCGGGATTCAAATTGGCAAAATATGTATTGGGGAATGCCAATACAATATGAAGGTGTTTCGAGAAATACAAATAGTTCATGAAACACAAGATTCCAACGATGTGCAACCACCAAAACAATTCGGAAAGCAGCATTACCAATTCATTGGAATAACCGTTGAAAATAGGTTCGATAAATTGACTTATGGGAAATGAACCTGCTTTTATAAAATGGGAATAGCCTCCGGGAATGTTTTGTAAATGCAGGTCGGTGGCGTTCATCAACAGGAACAAGGTCATCAAAACCATTTCGAAATACAGGATGTAATTGGCGTCACTCTTTGGAAAACCAGTCAAATCCTTGCTGGCAAAACGCTTCAACCTGATGATGTTTCTCCTGATCCAAAAAGCGGTCACGGCCACAACGACCAACAATGCCAAGATTTCGAACGATGCTATCAGGACATCGTAAGACGTTCCCAAAAAGGCAAAAATCCTGTGGGTCCCGAAAAGACCGTCGATGATAATTTCCAGCAATTCGATATTGATGATAACAAAACCGACGTAAACAATGATGTGGAGCAGTCCGGCAACGGGTCTTTTGACCATTTTGGACTGTCCAAGAGCAATCATGGCCATGTTTTTCCAACGCAATTTCGGATTGTCTTTGCGATTTACGTCCGTGCCAAGATTGATGTTTCGGATGATTTTTTTTATGTTCAAATAAAAATAACCAAATCCTGCAATCAAGAGAATTGCAAATAATATGTTATCCAAATAACCCATAATTGCTAATTTTTGGCTTTGTCAAGCGTGTCGTTTACGGGAGCAACATACGGTTTGTTTTTCTTTCCAAAAACGGAAACATTCACGTATCGTGTCGGATTCAGTCGAACGTCTTCCAACAACAATTCCAATTCTTTCGAAGTTTTGGACAAATTGTTGTACAGGGCTTCGTCATTCAACATTTTGCCCATAGTTCCGTTTCCTGCTTGAAGATTGGCCATAATTTTGTCGACATTTGCCAATGTTTTTTGAAGATTTTTCACCGTTTGTCCCAAATCGGCTTTGTTCAAAGAATCGGAGATTTTGGAAAAGTCGCTTGAAACTTTGTTGAAGTTGGAAACCATTCCTTTTACTTGGCCTTTGTTTTCGTCCAAAATGGCATTAGTCTTTTGGGATACTTTATGAAATTCCTCCATGGTTTTGCTCAAGTCGGACAGCGTCTTTTTCAAATCGGCTTGCCCTTTTTCGTCAAGAACATTATTCACGCCAATCAGTAATTTATCCACATTGAGGAGCACTTTTTCGAATTTTTCCTGAAGTGGTACCAATTTTTCTTTCAAGGATTCCGTAAGCCCTGCCGTGATTACTCCTTTAAGCACGTCGCCATCGGCAATAACGGTTTTGTCGGCATAATTGGGATAGATGGCTATTTGTTTTCCGGCGATGAATCCAGGCTCATATATTGCTGCCGTACTCGATTTGGAAATAGGAAAATCGGTTTTCACCTGCAACTCCACCAAAATTTTTCCCGTTGTCTGGTTGATGGTAATATTGCTGATATTCCCTACTACAAGTCCGTTGAGTGTCACGGCAGCCGATTTCACGACCCCTTCGACATTATCATATTCAACGTACAACTTTTTGTAATTGGTAAAAAGGTCTTTTCCTTTTATGTAACTGTACCCCCAGATAAAGAGTAAAATAGACGAAAGGACTAATATGGCAGTTTTAATTTCTCTTGTTAATTTCAAAATGTAAGTATTAATTGGATTGGGCAAATTTAAGACAAAAAATTAAACTTGCAGTCATATTATTTAAGGGCGTCTTGAACGCTGATTTTTTCCCCGTTTTTGAAAGCAATCAAATAGGCGGAACTGTATCCTTTGGCTTTGGCTTCCTGCAACAACTTTTTGGCTTCGTTGTAATCCGTAGTTTCTCCGTACATGTATTTGTAGAGATTGGTTCCGGATTCCATTGAAATGTCTTTCAACCCATTGAAATTGCTTGGTGTCAACTCGACTTTCTTGACACTTGCCGAAAGTTGCACTTTAAAAATGACGGCCGTGGTATCTTTGTTGTTGGTTGTTTTTTTGGCTACAGGAACTTCCAAACTGGATTTTGGTTTTGCCGGAGAAGAACTGTCCTTGGCAGGTTTTGTCATTATTTTTTGCGAAGGTCTTTCGACTTCCTCGTTTCCATTTCCAAAATATTCGTTCTTGTAGCTCACGATGGCATCGGCAATAGCTTTGGCGATATCGTTTTGGCCTTCTTCCGAATTCAAGGCGTCTCCCTCGACCGTATTGGAAATAAAACCGGTTTCGATCAATATTCTCGGCATGTAGGCTTTGTGCAAAACCATAAAAGGGGCTTGTTTAACGCCTCCGTGTCTTATTTTTTTGCCCAAATTGGCAAATCCGTCTTCCACTTTGCTGGCCAACGAAATACTGTTTTCCATGTATTCTTCCTGCATAATGGTCATTCCAATCATGGTTTCGGGAGAATTGGGATCAAAACCTTCGTATTTTTGTTTGTAATCTTTTTCCAAAGTAACAACGGAGTTCTCTTTTTTGGCCGCTTCCAGATTGGAAGCCACCTTGCTCATCCCCATCACGTAGGTTTCGGTTCCATCTGCTGCAGTATTTTTGTTTGCATTGCAATGAATGGAAACAAAAATATGGGCATCGGCCCTGTTGGCAATGTTGGCTCTTTCTTCCAAACCGATAAAAACATCCGTTTTACGAGTGTAAATGACGTCAATCTTTGGATTTTGCTCCAACAATTTTCCCACTTTAAGCACAATGGCCAAATTGATATTTTTTTCGACACGTCCGCTGTAAACAGCACCAAAATCGTGGTCTCCGTGGCCAGCATCCAATGTCACCCTGAATTTTCCGGATTGCCCATAAGCGGCAAAAGAGACTACTATTAAAAAAAAAGCAAAATGTAGTTTGGTTTTGTTTATTAAATACATAGGTCTAAAAGTTAATTTTAATTAAATCTCTAGGGTTATAAATTTATTAATTGATTATTTTTGACAAAAATTTATATGTAAGTTTGACACGTCAAAAAACAAGCCATATTTGCACAAAAATAGCATTAAAACCTTTGAATACAAACTTATTTAATATCGTTTTATCATCAATTTTCCTAACAATGGGAACTTGTAATTTATATTCACAAGATATAAAGAACAAAACCAAAGCGATACCCGCACAAAAAGAAAAAAGCAGTCCGATTTTAACTCCTCTAAACAAGGACACTAGCGTTCCCGTGGCGAAAACAGAAACGGATTCCTTGAAAAACGACAGCATTCCACCCAAGCCACTTTTGGAAGGCAAAGTGAAATACAATGCCGAAAATTATGTCAAAATCCAGCAAAAGAAAAAACTCATCACTTTATACGACAAAGCCGAATTGTATTATCAAGACATCGAGTTGAAGGCAGGAATCATCGTGATGAACTACGAAAAAAACGAGGTATATGCTGGTCGAATAAAAGATTCCACAGGCAAATACACCCAATTTCCGAATTTCAAGCAGGGAGAAAACGTCATTGAACCCGACTCGATCCGTTTTAATTTCAAGACCAAAAAAGCCTTGATTTGGAATTCCAGAACCGACCAAGGCGAATTCAAGGTCAAAGCGGCCATCACGAAAAAAGAAAATGATTCCGTTTATTTCCTGAAAGGAGCCCGATTCACGACATCTACCGACGTGGATAATCCGGAATATTATTTCCAGACCAGCAAAGTAAAATTTATTCCCGGCAAAAAAGTGGTTACCGGATTGACCCACATGGTCATCGCCAACGTGCCCACCCCCATAGCCCTGCCATTCGCTTTTTTTCCGATGAGCAAGGAAACCAGTGTTTCGGGGATTTTGCTACCGAGTTACAACGATTCGAACACCAGGGGATTTTCGCTGCAAAATGGAGGTTATTATTTTGCGCTGAGCGACAATTACGACTTGACGGTTTTGGGGGATTATTACACCAACGGGAGTTATGCTATGCGTTTTGAAACCTCTTATGCCAAAAGATACAAGTATCGCGGAAATTTGAATTTTCGATTCGAAAACTTGATCAACAGCGAAAGAGGCTATCCCGATTATTCCAAGCAAAACATTTACAACCTCCAATGGTCTCATTCCAAAGACTCCAAGGGAAGTCCCAATTCCAGCTTTTCCGCATCGGTAAATATGGGAAGCAGCAAGTATTTCCAGCAATCCATCAATCAATCCAACATAGGTTCCAACCTGAACAACACCTTGAGTTCTTCGGTTTCTTACAGCAAAACCTTCAACGGAAATGTGGGCTCCCGATTGTCGTTGTCGGCAACACATTCGCAAAACACCCAAACCTCACAAATCAACATGACCCTGCCTGATTTGCAATACAGCGTGGATCGTATTTATCCCTTTGTAGGCAAAGATGGAATCAAAAAAGGATTTTTCAAGAACATCAACTTGTTGTACAATTTAAGCGGGAAAAACAGTTTCGTGACAACAGATTCCTTGTTTTTCAAAAAAGAGATGTTCAATGATGCCCAAATTGGAGCCAAACATTCCATTCCGTTGAGCACCAATTTCAAGTTATTCAAATATTTCAGTGGTTCGGCCACCGCGAATTATGATGAAGTTTGGTATTTGAAAACCATCCAAAGAGGATACGACCAAAATCAATCCAAAGTGGTCGATGTAACAATGAACGGGTTCGACGCTTATCGCACCTACAATTTTTCGAGCAGTTTGGGAACCACAATCTACGGAACATTCAATTTTGGAGACGACAAAAAAATAAAATCCATTCGCCACGTCATGCGTCCATCGATTTCTTATGGCTACACGCCAAGTTTCGAAAAATACTTCGACACCTATGCCACCGATGCTTCGGGAAAAATGACAGCAGAATATACTCGATTTGAAGGCGGAATCTTTGGAGCGCCATCGAATTCCAATTCCAACCGAATGGGATTCGATTTGAGCAATACTTTTGAAGCGAAAGTGACAGACAAGGACAGCACAAAAGTGGAACCCAAAAAAATCATGTTGCTCAACAACTTGAACCTTTCCACGGGTTACGACCTCAATGCGGACGGCGTCAACACACTGGCCTGGGATCCCGTGAGGATAAGTGGTGGAACGCAATTTTTTGACAACAAATTGAACATGAATTTTGGAACCACATTAGATCCTTATGCCATCGACAATGGAGGCAAGCGTATCAACGTTTACAACATCAACAACGGTGGAAGCTTGTTCAGGATGACCAGCGCCAACTTGACGATGAATTATTCGATTTCAAGCAGAAAAGACGACAAAGACAAAGAAAAAAACAAGCAAAGCCAACGAAACGGTGGTCGTGACGATGATTTGTTCGGTAGAAACACCGTTGACCATACCAGGGGCGGAAGCCAACTCGATGAGGAAGAAGACGAGGGAGAAGATGTGGTCACGGAATTCTTTACCTCAGTATTGCCTTGGGACATGACCTTTGCCTATTCATTGACTTATGGCAACAACAACAGGGAGAGCAAAATCACCGGAAATTCGATAATGATTTCGGCCAATACCGATTTGACTCCAAAATGGAAAGTGGGTGTCTCGACAGGATATGATTTCGTTCAAAATGGCGTTACCTACACCCAATTCCGTTTTGAAAGGGATTTGTTGAGCTGGAGAATGGATTTCAACTGGCAGCCCTTTGGCGAGCAGGCCAACTGGAGTTTCTTTATCGGGATAAAATCAGGCATCTTGAGCGACATCAAATACGACAAACGAAGCGTAAGCAACAGATAATTGTTAGTTTGGTTTAAAAATCAGCACTCTAAAAAAACACAGACCATGAAAAACATAATTTTTACCGAAAATGCCCCTGCCCCCATCGGTCCATACAACCAAGCCGTGCTTGTGGGCAACACGCTTTACACTTCTGGACAAATTGCGATCAATCCGAAAACGGGAGAATTGGTCACGGCCAACATCGAGGCCGAAACCAAACAGGTTATGGAAAACATGAAAGCTGTATTGGAAGCCGCTGGAATGACTTTTGAAAACGTGGTTAAAACCAGCATTTTCATTATGAATATGGGCGATTTTGGCACCATCAACACGGTTTACGGTTCCTATTTCAACGAAAAAACCGCTCCAGCTCGTGAAACGGTTCAGGTGGCTTGTTTGCCAAAAAACGTAAATGTAGAAATCTCTATGATTGCCGTGCTATAGCAATAGCATTGACCAATAGTTGTGCCGTTGCTTCATTGGTTGCCAGCGGCACATTGTGCACATCACAAACACGAATCAGCATGTTGACATCGGATTCGTGGGGATGACTGGATAACGGATCCTTGAAAAACAGGACCATTTTCGTTTTCCCTTCGGCCACTCTTCCTGCGATTTGCGCATCTCCTCCTTGTGGTCCAGAAAGCATTTTTTTTACCCTGAAACCCACACTTTCGGCTCTGCCTCCCGTGGTTCCCGTGGCAATAATTTTAATGGTCTCGTGATCCAAAATATGTTTGTTCTTGTTCAAAAACTGGACCATATCCGCTTTTTTTCCGTCGTGGGCAATGATTGCTATTTCCATTTTCATTATTTATTGGCAATGTGATAGGCAATCAGTCCATCAATCGGTCTTCTGAGCACGTTGCCCAATTTCAATTCATATTTATCAAAGGTGACTTGCAATTCTTCTTTCAAATAGAATGCGATTGATCCCACGAAATGAATGGGCACTTCTTTGCAATTGTCATATTGTTGAATGTAATTTTTCACGAAAGACTTCATGCCTTTCTTGATAATTTTTTGACAGAATTCCGTTTCCTTGTGTTTGATCAAAAACTTGGCAAAAGTAGCCAAATAGGCATTCGGATTCGGTTCTTTGTATAATTTGTTTTTAATGAAATCCGCATCCAGATTGTATTCTTTTTCAAAGTCTGCGGCCAATTCTTTCGGCATTTTGTTGAAATAATATTTTCGGATCAATTCTTTTCCAAAAACGTTGCCGCTGCAATCATCCATGACGATATATCCTAGTGATTGCACTTTTTGATGCAAAACTTTGCCGTCAAAAAAACTGCAATTGGAACCTGTTCCCAAAATACTCACGATGGCAGCTTCTCCTTTGGGAGTTGTTGCATACACTGCGGCGTAGGTATCCTCTTCCACAACAACTATGGCATTTGGAAAATAATCTTGAAAAATTCTGGAAAGCGAGGTTTTCATTCTTTCCGTTCCACAACCGGCACCATAGAAAAAAAGATGAGTGGCGGTGTTTTTATTTTGGAGAATATCAAAACGATCATTCAACCGTTCAACAATTTCATCACCTTCCAATATTTCGGGATTCAATCCCAATGTTTGGGTGGTGAACAATATTTTTCCATCCTCGTCTATTGCAATCCAATCGGCTTTGGTTGAGCCACTATCTACTAATAATCTCATTTCAATATGGTTTAGGTTTTAGTTATAGCCACACTATAACTAAAAAAGGTTATGGGTTAGGTAAAAAAAACTCCCGTTAAAAATGGTCTAACGGGAGATTTAGTAAAAATATAAAATAATTATTTTAAACCTGCGATATGCACAGATAAATCAATCAATTTACTAGAGTATCCGTATTCGTTGTCATACCAAGACACCAATTTGAAGAAAGTTGAATTCAAACCGATACCAGCAGTGGCATCAACGATGGATGTTCTTTTGTCAGAGATAAAATCTTGAGAAACAACTGCATCTTCAGTATATCCAAGGATACCTTTCAATTCGTTCTCAGAAGCTTTTTTCAAAACAGCCATAATTTCTTCATAAGAAGTTTCTTTGGCAACTTTTACAGTTAAATCCACTGTAGAAACGTCAGCAGTAGGAACACGGAAAGCCATACCAGTCAATTTTCCATTCAATGAAGGAATTACTTTTCCAACTGCTTTTGCAGCACCTGTTGAAGAAGGGATGATGTTGATGGCAGCAGCACGTCCACCTCTCCAGTCTTTTCTAGAAGGTCCGTCAGCAGTCATTTGAGTTGAAGTTGTAGCGTGAACTGTAGTCATCAAGGCTTCAACAATTCCAAAATTGTCGTTGATTACTTTAGCCAATGGAGCTAAACAGTTTGTAGTACAAGATGCGTTAGAAACAACCAAATCAGAAGCTTTAGCAGTTTCGTGGTTTACTCCCATTACAAACATTGGAGCATCTGCAGATGGAGCAGAGATAATTACTTTTTTGGCACCACCTTTAATGTGTGCACTTGCAGTTTCGATAGTGGTGAAGATACCTGTACACTCAGCAACAACATCTACGTCAACTTCGTTCCATTTCAAATCTGCTGGATTTCTTTCGGCAGTGATACGGATGTTTCTTCCGTTTACGTAAAGTTTTCCTTCTTTTACTTCTACAGTTCCGTCAAAACGACCGTGAACTGAATCGTATTTCAACAAGTAAGCCAAGTGATCTACATCTAATAAATCGTTGATTGCTACTACTTCTACATTGTCTCTGTTGAAAGATTCTCTGAAAACAATTCTTCCAATTCTTCCGAAACCATTAATTCCTAATTTTACTTTTGACATTCTTTTTTTATTTAATCGTTAATTTATTTAGTTTAATTTGCTATCCAAGACGGCTTAAATCCTCTTGAACATTTATTTATATGGACATAATTTCCGAAACGCGAAGCAATTCACGGTCAATCTCGGTATGTCCTTTTATGGCTTGTTCTAATGGTGTAAGCGACACTTTGTCGTTGATCATTCCAACCATCAAGTTTGATTTTCCTTCCAACAACGATTCGACTGCTTTCACGCCCAATCTGCTAGCAAGAACTCTATCATAGCATGACGGTGCTCCACCACGCTGCATGTG
>JAGNPF010000152.1 GCA_017989775.1 Flavobacterium sp. | reverse complement strand
CTATTAACTGAATTCCCGTTGGTGTTGGCAAAACTTGTTTCTTGTTTCGAACGATGTATTGGCGCCTGAAAAGGGTTTCGATGATATTGGCTCGTGTTGATGGACGTCCAATGCCATTTTCTTTCATCAATTCCCGCAAATCTTCGTCATCGACTTGTTTTCCTGCGGTTTCCATCGCACGCAGCAAAGTTGCCTCAGTAAACTGGTTGGGCGGTTTGGTTTCTTTTTGCAAAAAGGAAGGCTGGTGCGGGCCTTTTTCGCCTACAACAAAACTCGGCAACAAATCAGTTTCTTTTTCTTTGGCATTTGGGTCTTCAAATACAATGCGAAATCCTTTTTTCAGGATTTCTTTTCCGGTGGTTTTGAACAGGACTTCGGCTGCTTTTCCCATTACTGTGGTGTTGGCAACCAAACAATCGTCATAGAACACGGCAATAAAACGGCGCGTGATGATGTCGTACACTTGCTGCTGGTTGTATTGCAGATTATTTTGAACTCCCGTCGGGATAATCGCGTGGTGATCGGTTACCTTCTTGTCGTTGAAAACTTTGGGCGATTTCTTGATTTTTTTTTCCAAAAGCGGTTGCGTCAAGGCAGCATAATTGGTCAAATTTTGCAAAATACCGGGCACTTTTGGATAGATGTCGCTAGGTAAAAAAGTCGTGTCCACTCTGGGATAAGTGACCACTTTTTGTTCGTACAAAGTCTGGACGATTTTTAGCGTTTCTTCCGCCGAAAAACCAAATTTCTGATTGCAATACACTTGCAGTCCAGTTAAATCGAAGAGTTTTGGGGCAAATTCGTTCCCGTTCTTTTTTTCGACAGAAACAATTTCGAACTCGCTTTCCTTGACTTTTTCTGCCAAGATTTCACCGTCTTCCTTTTTCAAGAATCGTCCTTCTTCGTAGCTGAAAAGCGTTTCTCGATACAAGGTTTGCAACTCCCAATAGGGTTGTGGTTTGAAGTTTTCGATTTCCTTGAAGCGGTCCACGACCATCGCCAAGGTTGGGGTTTGCACCCGCCCGATGGACAATACTTGTTTGTAACCGCCGTGTTTTACGGTGTACAAACGGGTGGCATTCATTCCCAATAACCAGTCGCCAATGGCTCTCGAAAATCCGGCATAGTATAAATTATCGTAGTTGGCAGCCGGTTTCAAGTTCTGGAAACCCTCCTTGATGGCTTCGGTGGTCAGGGACGAAATCCACAAGCGTTGTACCTCGCCTTTGTAATGGGCTTCGTTCATCACCCAGCGCTGGATGAGTTCTCCTTCCTGCCCGGCATCCCCGCAGTTTATTACGACTTCGGCTTTGTCGAACAGGCTTTTTATGATCTTGAATTGTTTTTGGATTCCCGAATTCTGTACCACTTTGGTTTCAAACTTTTCGGGAAGCATCGGCAGGTTGTTGAGGTCCCAACTTTTCCAGTGGGGTTTGTAATCGTTGGGTTCCTTCAAGGTGCACAAATGCCCAAAGGTGTAAGTTACCTGATACCCATTGCCTTCAAAATAGCCGTCGTGCTTGGTATTGGCTCCCAAAACGGTTGCGATTTCTCGGGCGACACTGGGTTTTTCGGCAATACAGACCTTCATTTTTCCTTTCTAATTTTGAAGCCGCAAATTAGGAATTTAGAAATTGGTATGGAAAGGAAATTGTTGGGAGTTATGAACGGGAGATTTTTTACCGCAAAGGCGCAAGGTTTTCGCTCCGCAAAGTCTCCGACTCTGAGGATGTGTGTGTCAGTCTGTGACTGGCGTAAATGGTCTAAAAACAGGTCGGTTGAAAACCGAAATTCACTACCTCAAAGTCGGGAGACTTTGCGGAGCAGTCACGATTATGTTTGGCAGTTGCTACTTATTCATACTTCGCAGAGCTGGCAACACAACCACGGCTTTTTCATATAGTATCTATGGCTTTGACTAGGCTTTGAGTGGGCTTTGAGTTGGACTTGATTTTCGGCTGAATCGTCCTAAAATTACTATACAGATTATTAAATAAATTCTAGTTTAGCTATACAATTTGTTTCATCAGAAGTAACTTTTTCGGATAGCTAAAAATGTTGTTCCGGTACAACAAAAAGTATGTAAAAATGTTGTTTGTACTTAACAATTTAAAATTAATGCACTCCGGTTGTCAGGCTGTAAGTGTCTCAAAGCACTTGAGCACGATAATTGAGACGCTTCCAGCGTGACAAATAGCAAGAATTGTAATTGGTATAATTTGCTTTTGCTAGCGCGAGCGTCCCGCTCGTGCCTATTTCCAATTAAAATTTATTTGTTTGTGTTCACGAGCGGGACGCTCGCGCTAGCTGGGGAGCGTAAAATAATTTATACTTATACGCTTCCAGTAGGGCAATCTGGTAATTATTTGTTTTTCCATTCTGTACTTAGTTTTTTGACAGGATCCCTAAATGCTTTTTCCATTCTCACCGAAATGTCAATTAAGAATTTATTCATTTTTTTCCAATCATCTTCTTCAAAATAATTCACTCCATCAAGTTGTGATTTTATTCTGGAAGTGATATTATCGTCCATTCTTTCCCATTCAAATTTTCCTCCAAAGACTTCTTCAATCTTGTCTTTAGATTTGAAAAAGTAGTCAAAAATTTCTTTATTCTCTTCTTTGTTACCACGATTAATAAAAATTTCACCTCTGCAATAACTGCTAGTAACAACAAAATTCAAATTTACACCACTCATTCCAATTCCTTTTCCAATCCAATTGTCTTTTGAAGGCGAGTTATTAGAAAATAAATTATTTACTAGGTTGCTCGCGTTTATAAATTGTTCCCAAAATTTCAATCTAATATGATGTCTGCTTTTGAGTGTTTCCTGAATTTCAATTTCTTCTTGTGCTTTTGTGGCAATGCTTATTACAAAATCTTCTGTGTCTTTTGTAGGTAGGATTTGTTCAATATTTAAAAATAATTGTTCGTCATTTGAAAAAGGAGTGACTTTAAAACATTGAATTCTAATTTTGAAATTCATTAACCATAATACGGTTGATGTTACTTCTTTTCTAAAGTTTGCAGCTACCAAAAATAATCTCTGAGAGTTTAATCCTTGGTTAAGTAGGATTTCAGAAAGTTCTCTGTTATCGAAAAATTCAGAAATCTTTTCTTGTGCATTTGCAGATGTGCCCAAATAAGCTTGATAAATATTAACTATGTCTTGTTTTGTCAAACTTGCACAATAAGAAGCATATTTTATTACTTGCCAAGTTACGTCCTTGCCCGAATCATCTAACTTGTTTTCTATAATAACCAAGTTCCCAAGTTTGTCTAAAGCAAGTAAGTCAAGTCGTTCGTTGGTGTCATTGAAACCGTTAAATTCTTTCTGAATAATTAATAGCTCCTCGCCAAGTGAACTCGGGTCATTTGCAATCCATTCTTGTAAATGGTCTCTTTCTCTGAACTTCAATTCGGAAAATGACTTTTGCTTTAGTTTCAATATTCTGTTTTTTTCCCTGTCTATTAAATACATTAAGTTTGTCTTTATTGTGTATGTTAATTTGTTTAATACAAAAACCTTGTTTCAAAAATTATTATCCTTTTCAAATATATAAATTAATACCGAAAACACTGATAAAAACACACCTCGAGTTTTTGTATCATTCCTCAAAACTAGCTCCTTTTAAAACACTAACATTACGGGAAACCGTAAAACCCTATTTTTTTCTTTGCGTCATCGCGTCTTTGCGGTAATTTTTCTTTGTATTTCCCGCATCAACCCCCACTTTAAAAATTCTGAAACCTGCAATCTAAAATCTGCAATCTTTTCACTAAATTTGCACTCCAAAATAAAGGAACAAGTATATGTTAGACAGACTTCAAATAGTGAAACAGCGTTTCGACGAGATTTCGGACTTGATTATCCAGCCCGACGTGATTTCGGACCAGAAACGTTACGTACAGTTGAATCAAGAGTATAAAAACTTAAAGGCCTTGGCCGAAAAAAGAGACGAATACGTGCTTTTGATGGCCAATATTGAAGAAGCCAACGAAATAATTGCCGACGGAAGCGATGCCGACATGACCGAAATGGCCAAGATGCAACTCGACGAAGCCAAGGATCGATTGCCGGAACTGGAAGACGAAATCAAGTTCATGTTGATTCCAAAAGATCCTGAAGATGCCAAAAACGTGATGGTCGAGATTCGTGCCGGAACGGGTGGGGACGAGGCCAGTATTTTTGCCGGAGATTTGTTCCGCATGTACACCAAATATTGTGAAACCCGCGGTTGGAGAACATCGGTGGTGGACATGAACGAAGGAACTTCCGGAGGATTCAAGGAGGTGATTTTTGAAGTTACGGGCGAAGATGTTTACGGGACCCTGAAATTTGAAGCCGGTGTTCACCGCGTGCAACGTGTGCCGCAAACCGAAACCCAAGGTCGAGTACATACTTCGGCAGCAACGGTTATGGTACTACCAGAAGCCGAAGAATTTGACGTGCAAATCGACATGAACGATGTTCGCGTGGATTTCTTCTGTTCGTCAGGACCTGGAGGACAATCGGTAAACACCACCAAATCGGCGGTTCGTTTGACGCACATTCCAACGGGATTGGTGGCGCAATGTCAGGACGAAAAATCGCAACACAAGAACAAGGACAAAGCCTTGATGGTTTTGCGTTCCCGTTTATACGAGCAAGAATTGGCCAAAAAACAAGAGGAAGACGCCAAGAAACGTACTTCGCAAGTAAGTTCGGGTGACCGTTCGGCCAAAATTAGAACCTACAATTATGCCCAAGGCCGCGTGACGGACCATAGAGTGGGATTGACTTTATACGATTTAGGAAACATCATGAATGGCGACATCCAGAAAATTGTCGACGAATTGCAATTGGTCAACAACATGGAGAAATTGAAGGAAGCCAGCGAGGTTTTCTAAGAGGATAAAGAG
>JAGNPF010000150.1 GCA_017989775.1 Flavobacterium sp. | reverse complement strand
GGTCAATAGGTATTTGTGGCGAATTTGGAATGGCTCTTGTGGAATCAAGCATTCTGATCAAATCAGACTCTCCTTCTTCGAGTGGAATCTTGCTTTTTTGCACAATTTTGTCCATTTGGTTTTGCAAAGACATTAATTCCATATTGATTTCAGGAATTAAAGCCAATACTTTTTCGCTTGGAATATCTTTCAAATGAATGTATAAATCCAGCATTCGAACCTTCGTTATCAAGGCTGAAATTCTTGCTTTTATTTGAGGTTTGTCAAAATCTGCTGGTATGCTGGTGTTTAACGCTGTTACTTTCTTAGAAAGTGTAGTTGCCCTTTTTTGAAAGGCGCCAATAGTTTTTTGAGGTCGGTAACTTAATTCGGTCATAAATTCGCGCCAAGCTGGCCAAGTTGTTGTATAGGCTTCCGAAGTTTCATTGAGAGGAATCGCATTAAAATTCCATCCTTTGTCAATTTTCGAAAAGATTAATTCCTTCTTTTGTGTGTCTTTCTTGTTTTCTACAAGGCGTTTTTCGTTTTCGTTTTTACAGGAATTCAAAACAAAAAACAGGGAAAGAAGATATATAAATTTTAATTTCATTTCGAATTTATTAGGGCGCAAAGTTACAAATAAAGCATATACAATAAAAAAACTATGCACGGGAAGTACATAGTTTTGAATAATTTTAACGATATGTCGTTTAATTGGAAAAACTGTAATTCACTCCCACGCCAAATACTTCCTTGGTTTGGAAACCCGAAAAAGCATCATCGTCGTAAATGGCTTGGAAATTCAAATTGGCCGACAGCACTTTGTTGATTTTCATCACCACGTTCAAGGTGTAATTGATATCGATGTTTTGTGGTTTTTCCAAATAATTGGAATACAAGTTCAAAAGATTTTCTGCCGTCACGTTTTCCATTATCTTGAATTTGTAATAGGCCGAGGCATTGAAACCCAGCTGAAACAACACGCTTTCATTGGCGTCCACACCAAAATAAGTGCCGTCCACATAACCCGGAATCGAGGTGTAAAAACTGTCGACAAAAGTAAATTTGGCCGTTAATGGCGCAAAATTGAGTTTTAAATCTTCCGTTTTTTTCCAATACATCCCTGGCCCAAAAAGCAGATAACCCGGCGACATAAAGTTGGTGTTTTCTGTTCTTATTTCAGCACCATTCCCGTCTTTCGAATAAACATATCCTTTGGTGAATTGGGTTCTGAAATTGGCCAAAAACGAATAATACCAATAACCGCCATTTGTCCTTTTGGCCACGATGGAATTGATTTCGACTTGGTCGTCAGTTTTCTTTTCAAAACTAGTGTTTTGGGTTTGAAGCAATCCGTATGATGCCAAAATCCTGTTTTCCCAACTCAATTTGTCTTTTTTGTAGTCTATTTTATAATCCAGACCCAAGTTTCCGGAAAAACTGTTTTCACCTCCGGCAACCCAGTTGTTGAAGTTGGCCTGATTGAAAAGAAAGGTGATTTTCCCTTTGTATTTCCAACCATTTTTGATGGTGTCGTCAACCATTTTGGCCGCATCTTCGGTTTTTTTGATTACCTCTTTTTCGGCTGCGGTTTGGGCTTGAATTTTTGCCGATAGACATAAAAAACAGACCAGTAGAATTATTTTTTTCATAGTAATAGTATTAGTTATACTACAAATATATAAAAAAGAATAAGTCCCTAAAATTCAATCAATTAAAAAACAGCTTATTTTTTTGAAGATTTATACAACGGCACTGCCGAACAAGCCTCGCCATACATAATGCTTCGGGCAAAAGCCTGCAAATGGTGTGCGGCCAAGATATAGGCGCGAGTTGGCACCGGTTTTTTCGAACAGCCTTTGATGATTACGGCCTTGTTGTCATAAACCGAATAATCGATTTTGGAAAGGATTTCCTCGTACAAAGCGGCATCCAAATCTTCGATGGTTCCGTTGACAATTTTTTTGGCAAAAGGTGCCAATTGAATGGCTACCAAAATGGAAGCCCAAGCCGGAACAATGGCGTCGGTGCTGCAATGGATGGCAACATATTGGTCTTGGTATTGCGACCAATCGTGATTTTTGAGCTGTTCCCTAAAGTCTTTTTCCTTCAACAAGAAACCTTCCAACAACCATTGTGAAATATCAATTTGCGCACGAAATCCCTTTGGATAATAGTCTTCCAAATCGAAAACTTCCAAAGCACTGTTGGCTACTTTATTTACTATTTCTTCCATTTCGAAAAAGTTTCAAGTTTCAAGTTTCAAGTTTCAAGTTGAGCAACCTGAAACTTGAAACCTGAAACAAATTTTACAACATTCCCAATTCTAATTTGGCTTCTTCGCTCATCAAATCTTTGCTCCAAGGTGGGTCGAAAGTGATTTCCACTTCGGCACCTTTGATGTGCTCGATTGATTTTACTTTTTCTTCCACTTCGCGAGGCAAACTTTCCGCCACGGGACAGTTCGGAGAAGTCAAGGTCATCAGGATTTTCACTTCAAAATCGGTGCTGACCATTACGTCATAAATCAATCCTAATTCGTAAATATCGACAGGAATCTCCGGATCGTAGATGGTTTTCAGTTTTGCAACGATTTCTATTCCTAGTTGGTTGGTGTCTATTGTTTGTTCCATAGTTTTTTATTTTTTTGCATCGAATGCCAATGCGTACATTTTTATGTTTTTGATCATCGAAACCAATCCGTTGGCTCGTGTGGGCGACAAATGTTCTTTGAGTCCTATTTCGTCAATGAAATCCATGTCGGCGTCGAGGATTTCGGCAGCAGTCTGGTTCGAAAAAACCCGAATCAATATCGCTATGATTCCTTTGGTTAAAATCGCGTCACTGTCGGCGGTGAATACTATTTTGTCGTCGTTTTTTTCGCCTTTCAGCCAAACTTTCGATTGGCATCCCTTGATGAGATTGTCGTCGGTCTTGAATTCTTCCTTGATCAAGGGCAGGTTTTTACCCAAATCGATGATGTATTCATAACGTTGCATCCAATCGTCAAACATCGAAAATTCGTCAATTATTTCTTCTTGTTTTTCTTTAATGTTCATATTATTATGCTGAATTTATTTCAGTATTATTCTTTTTTAGCGAATGAATTTATTTTTGTAATCAATTTTTTGATGGCTTCCGGTGGATAACCGTGATCGAAAGCCTCCGTTTGATAGGTTTTGTCTTTATAAACCACTTTCAAATCGGCAATGGCAGCTCCATCGTGAAACCTTTTTTCTGTCGGTGCTTTCAAAGTCGGCAAACTGTCCAAATTTATCGTTTCAAAATATGCTACCAATTCTTTCCAATCTTTATCCGAAATTTTCATAGCTTCAGGTAAATCATTACCACTTCTGTCTTTCGAAATCGTGACCTTTTGGTCATAAATCTGAATCTTTTGGTAAAAACCCCTCGTGTTGGCGGTATATTCCAAAACAGCCGTTTTCAAGTCGTTTTTGGTTTGACCCCCACAACTTTTGCCGAGAAACAGACTTAGGAAAATCATCGTAAATAGTTTCATAATTGTTTTTTTAAGCCAACATCATTTGTGCTTTTTTCACGGCTTCGACCATAACGTCAATTTCTTCTTTGGTATTGTAAAAAGAAAACGAAGCACGAATCGTTCCCGGAATATTAAAAAATTGCATGATGGGTTGGGCGCAATGATGTCCTGTTCGAACGGCTATTCCCAACTTGTCAATTATCGTTCCAATATCATAAGGGTGAATACCTTCAATGTTGAACGAAACCACCGAAGTTTTTTCCTTGGCCGTTCCGTAAATTTTCAAGCCTTCGATTTCCAACAAGCGTTTTGTGGCGTATTCCAACAATTCCAATTCCTGTTGTTGAATATTGTCAAAACCAATGGAATTCATGTAATCCACGGCTGTTCCCATAACAATTCCTCCAGCAATGTCGGGCGTTCCCGCTTCAAATTTGTGGGGCAAATCGGCATAAGTGGTTTTCTCGAAAGTCACTTCCTTGATCATTTCGCCACCACCTTGATAGGGCGGCAATTTATTCAACCAAGCTTCTTTTCCGTATAAAATTCCCGTTCCTGTTGGACCACACATTTTGTGTCCCGAAAAAACATAAAAATCGCAATCTAAAGCCTGAACATCGGGTTTCAAATGCGGAACGGCTTGCGCTCCATCGATTAAAATCGCGGCACCAAATTCGTGGGCTTTGTCAATCATGTATTTTACCGGATTTACGGTTCCCAACGCATTCGAAATATGGTTTACGGTCACGATTTTAGTCTTGTTCGACAATAATTTGTCGTATTCGGCCATAATCAATTCGCCATTTTCATTCATTGGAATCACTTTCAAAACGGCTCCCGTTTTCTCGCACAACATTTGCCAAGGCACGATGTTGCTGTGGTGTTCCAAGGACGAAACCAAAACTTCGTCACCCGGTTCTAAAAGCGAAGCAAACCCATTTGCCACGGCGTTGATTCCGTGGGTCGTTCCCGAAGTAAAAATCACTTCATGGGCGAATTTGGCATTGATGTGATTTTGGATTTTGCCACGGGCAACTTCGTATGCATCGGTCGCCAATTGGCTTAAAGTATGCACACCACGATGAATGTTGGCGTTGATTTCTTGATAATATTTTGTAATCGCGTCTATGACGATTTGTGGTTTTTGCGAAGTGGCTCCGTTGTCGAAATAGACCAACGGTTTTCCGTTTACTGTTCTGGAAAGTATCGGAAAATCGGCTCTAACTTTATTGATGTCTAACATTTTGTCTGCTTTTTTGTCTGCAAATCATTGGCGAATAAAGTGCCAATAATCAATCATTTTTATGATAATCCAATACAGGATTGGCACATCTTTATTTAGAAAAATTCTAAATACAAAAGCAGTGAATATAGAATTGTTTTAGACCACAGATCTCACAATTTTTAACAGATTTTAATTTTTGTCAATCTGCGAATTTGTTGTTTCCTTTTTG
>JAGNPF010000151.1 GCA_017989775.1 Flavobacterium sp. | reverse complement strand
CAATGTTATAGTGTTGTCCTATTGTCAGTTCGAACGCAGTCGAGAACCACCATTGCATCTCGACTGCGCTCGATGTGACAAAAAATAATAAGACTAAATAATACGTTTAAATGTAAATGACGAATTGTTATAACCGTTTATAGAATTTTATTCCAAATCGTTTTGTCTTTCAACAATACTTCCCGCATCGTTTGGATTGGCATCATTCCGTTGTCCAACATCGCATCGTGGAATTTTTGCAAGCTATAGTTGTCCCCTTCCTGTTTTTTGAAATCTTCACGAAGTTTCAAGATTTGCAATTTACCCAAAGTGTAGAACAAATAACCCGGATCATAAGTGCCGCGCAAGGCTTCTTGACGCGATGGTTTGTCGCCTTGATACCAATTATCCATAAAGAATTTAGTGGCATCATCCACATTCATTCCGTAGCAATGGGTTTTGATGGAAACACACAAACGGCAAATACGCAACAAAGCATCCCCTGATTGTGCCATACGATATTTTGCGGCTTTTATTGGGTCGCCAGAGTTGCCAAAACCCGCATCGAGCATCATTATTTCGGTGTAATGCGCCCAACCTTCGATGTAGGCGTAGCTTCCAAAAACCTTTTGAACTTTGGTGGCATCCGATGCATTCAAATGCAAAAACTGGGTGTAATGTCCCGGATAAGCTTCGTGAATGGAAACGACATCGGTGGTATAAAAATTAAAAGAGGCCAACCAATCTTCTTGCTGTTTTGGCGTCCATTTGGGGTCAACTGGCGTAATATAGTAATAGGCTTCGGTGGCTTTGGTCTCGAATGGTCCGGGCGTATCCATCGATGCAGTGCTGGTGGCTCTGGCAAAAGCGGGTGTTTCTTCTAGTTTTACCCGAACTTCCGACGGCATGGTCACAATTTTATGGTCAATCAAAAATTGGCGAATGGCTTCCAGATTCTTTTTGGCATCCGGAATCAAGCTCTCGGCCGTTGGATGTTCTTTTTGGATGTCGTTGTACACATCGATCGGCTTTTTGTTGGGGTTGATGATTTTGGCGGCAGCATTGAAAGCGGCTTGTTCTTTTTGCAATTCTTTCATTCCAATGGCCAGAATTTCATCGGCAGACATCGTGATTCCTTCACCATACAACAACATTTTTTGGTAATTTTCCTTGCCAATGGCGTACTTGTTGTGGGCTTTGGACAATTTTTCTTTTTCCAAAAAGTCGGCATAATCATTTATGGCCGCAATGGCTTTTGTATTGGCAACGTTGAAAGCCTTCATCAACGAATCGTTTTTGACGTCTTTCAAAGCGACCAAAAGATCTTTGCCCAAGAACGAAGCCGAACCTCTGGCAATTTCTATCGCCAATTGAATGTGCGGCAATGCCAATGAATCCTGCAAATTGGCCTTGGCGGCTTCGTACAATTTTGGCGCTTCATTTTCGATGGCAATGATAGATTTTATTTGCTGTTCGATGGGGGCAAAATTCCTTTTGACATAAATATTCACGTCAATGGCACCGGCATAAGTCATCGGATTTTTGTTGTACACCTTTAAATCTTCGAAAGAAAACAATTCGTTTTTGATGTTGGAGCGCAACAATTTCCAATCGTAATATTCTTTTGTGTCCAAGGAAGCCGAATCAATTTCGGAAAACTTCTTGTCAAAGTCTTTCAATCTGGCGATTTCCGCATCGATGGACGCTTTGGCGTAATCGGCAATTTTGCCGTCGTATTCGTGCAACCCAAGCGCAACGCCCAATTGTGGACGCCAATCCAGATAGCCTTTCAAATAGTCTTCGGAAAGTTTTCCGAAATCCTCGTTTTTGTCGGTTTTATTGCAGCCCAAAAAGGCAACTGTCAGTGCCAAAAGTAGAATGTGTTTTTTCATCTATGTTTAAATTAGATTGTGAATGAAAGCTGGATTATTTTTTGATTCCCAACGATTCCAAAAAGGCATCCGAGTTTGGTTTTCTTCCCAAAAACTTTTCCACCATTTCAATTTCTGGCGTGGTCGATCCTTTTTCGAGAATTTCTTTTCGGTATTTGATTCCGGTTGCCGTGTCCATAACACCGTTCTTTGTGAAAACAGAGAACATATCCTGCGCATAGACTTTGGACCACAAATACCCATAATAGTTGGCACCGTATCCGTTGAGATGGCCAAAACTGCAAATCATGTGATTGTCGTCGTCAAACGGCATTTGGTTCAACAAGGTTATTTCTTTGAAGACTTTCAGAACTCCTTTTTGTTTGGTTTCTTCATATTTATCTTCAAAAGTAAAGTCCGTAAGTCCCAAACTTACTTGTCTGATGTAAAAACTTCCCACATTTACGCGCTGGGTTTGTTTCATTTTGTCGAACAACTCTTTTGGCAACGTTTCTCCCGTTTTATAATGCTTGGCAAAAAGTTTCAAGGCATCATATTCCCAACACCAATTCTCCAAAAACTGCGAAGGGGCTTCGACAAAATCGCCTTTGATGCCAAATGAATTTTGGGACGCAATCTCGGGATGCGCCAACAACCAATGTACCAAATGCCCAAATTCATGAAACATCGTAACCACGTTGTTGTGTGGCAACAATGAGGGTTCGCTGGCAGTTCCTTCCGGGAAATTACAGATAAGTGCTGCTTGCGGCAGGATTTCAACTGTTCCTTTTTTAGAGTATTGACTCATCGGGAAACAAGCAAAATGCGTGTATTTGTTGGCTCTTGGAAATAAATCCAAATAAAAACTTCCCATTTTTTTTCCTTCGCACCAGATTTCATACGTTTTTACTTTGCTGTCCCAAACCGGCATGTTGGTTGCCGGTTTTATCTGGATTCCCAAGACCGTTTCATAGACCTTGAACATTCCGTTCAGGGTGGCATTCATTTCGAAATATTTTTTTACCTCGTCGTTGTCCAGTTGGTACTTGGCATTGAGCATTTTTTTACTGTAATAGGCAAAATCCCAAGATTCGAAAGTTTCCGGTTCGTTTGGACTCACTTCTTTTTTGAAGGCCGTCAGTGTTTTTATTTCATCGGTAACCAAAGGGGTGAGTTTTTTGATCAAATCGTTTTCAAAAGCCCAAACATTTTCGGGTTTTGCCGCCATTTTATCGACCAACGAGTAGGCCGCATAGGAAGAAAATCCCAATTTTTTGGCATAGGCATTTCTGTAATGCAGCAAACTGTCCAAGACGGCAATGTTTTGTGGGTATGCCCGATTGTTGTAACGCAAGCCAAAAACTTTTCGAGTGTTGGCATTTTCGGCGTTATCCGTAATTTTTATCACGTTGGGTCCATTCACGTACACCACGTATTTTCCGTCTGGTCGTTTCCAGGATTGAAGCGATGCCGCATCGAGCCCCTTTAATTCCTGTTCGGTAAAAATCAAGCTGTCCTTGCTTTCGGCGATGTTTTTGTCGAATGCATTTCCCAATTTGATGAGCTGGTTGTTGATTTCTTCCAATGGTTTTCTGTCGGCTGCGCTCAACTTCATTCCGTTTTTTTCGAAGGACAGCAACACTTCCGACAAAAATTTCTTCTGGTTTACCGTGAGCACAAGCCCTTTTTGCGTCGAAAACTTTTTCAAGGCTTTGTACAAAGGTTCGTCCAAACTAATTTTGCTGCCATAAACCGACAATTTTTCGCTTTCTTGATAAGCCGTATTCCGAATGCCTTCGTTTGAAAATGTCGAAGAAATCAAACCGATTTTCATGGACAAATCGGACAATTCGTATTGTAAATCGTCAAAGGCAATTAAAATATTGGAAACCGTTTGAGGTTTGGCGGCAACTATTTTTTTGATCTTTTCATCCGAAGATTTTATAACCACTGCAACGGCATCTTTAATGGCGGCTTCATTTATTTTTGTGAAATCAATGGGTTTGTTGTCGTGTCGCAAAAGAATGTTTGTCGTGCCATTTTGTGCTTGGACAAGTCCGCCAATTGCCAATAAGGCGAGGATAAAAAGTTTTTTCATGTGCTAATTTTTATTGGTTTTGGATTCTATACATGGTAATTTTTGGGTTCCGATGAATTTAGATTTTTCAGCATGTCGACCGTCATGCTTTCGAGATTAAACTCGTGATGCCAATTCCAGTCTTCCCGAGCGCGACTGTCATCGATGCTGGCAGGCCAACTGTCGGCGATGGTTTGACGGAAATCAGGTTGGTATGAAATGGTAAATTCTAGAATATGCTTTTGGATTTCGGCAGCAATTTCTTTTGGCGTAAAACTCATTGCGGCCAGATTATAGGAAGACCGAATCTTGATTTGTTCCGCCGGTGCTTGCATGATTCGAATGGTGGCATCGATGGCATCGTCCATATACATCATCGGCATTTTGGTTTCTTCCGACAGGAAACATTCGTATTTCTGGTCGCTCAAGGCTTTGTGGTAAATGTCCACCGCATAATCGGTCGTTCCGCCGCCCGGAGGCGTTGACCAACTAATCAATCCCGGATAACGCACGCTCCGCACATCGACACCAAAATGGGAATTGTAATATTCGCACCATCTTTCGCCCGCCAGTTTGCTGATTCCGTACACCGTTGAAGGTTCCATGATGGTGTATTGGGGCGTGTTTTCTCTTGGCGTTGTTGAGCCAAAAACGGCGATGCTCGATGGCCAAAATACTTTTTTTATTTGCTTGGCTTTGGCCAAATTCAAAACGTGAAACAAGGAATTCATGTTCAAATCCCAAGCAAAAGCAGGGTTTTTTTCGGCTGTGGCCGATAATAACGCCGCCATCAAATACACGTCTGTAATCTGGTACACTTCGACAAGATGCTGAATCTGGTTGAAATCCAAGGCGTTGACCACTTCAAAAATCCCCGAATTCACGATGTCGTTGTTCAACTTTCGAATATCGGCGGCCACCACGTTTTCGATGCCGTACATTTTTCGAAGTTTGTGGGTCAACTCCGTTCCAATTTGCCCGCAAGCACCTATAATCAGTATTTTGGGA
>JAGNPF010000149.1 GCA_017989775.1 Flavobacterium sp. | reverse complement strand
CTCCAAAAACTTCCCACTTCTAACTTCTGACTTCCAACTTCTAATTATCTTTGCATCACACTTCGACAAACTCAGTGTTAATTTGAATTAATTTTAATAAAAAAAAATGTCAAGACAAGTTCGGGTGCGTTTTGCACCAAGTCCAACAGGACCTTTACATATTGGCGGCGTGCGTACTGCCCTATTCAATTATTTGTTTGCCAAAAAAAACAACGGGGTTTTCTTTCTTCGAATTGAAGATACAGACCAAACCCGTTTTGTTCCAGGTGCCGAAGAATACATTATGGAATCCTTGGAATGGCTTGGAATTGCGCCGGATGAAACCATTGGTAAAAATGAAAAATTTGGTCCTTACAGACAAAGTGATCGTAAAGATTTATATCAAAAATATGCAGATCAATTGATTCAAAGTGGTTGGGCTTATTATGCATTTGACACTCCGGAAGCATTGGATGCTCATAGAAAACAACACGAAGAGCAAGGTAAAACTTTTATTTACAACCATCACAACCGTGAAAAATTAGATACTTCTTTGGTAATTTCTGCTGAAGAAACAGCGAAAAGAATTGCGAATGGAGAGCATTATGTAATTCGTTTTAAAACACCTGTTGATGAAACTTTGCATCTAAAAGACATCATTCGTGGTGATGTAAAATTTGAAACCAATCTTTTGGACGACAAAGTTTTGTTCAAAAGTGACGGAATGCCAACTTATCATTTGGCCAATATTGTTGATGATCATTTAATGGAAACTTCACACGTGATTCGTGGTGAAGAATGGTTGCCATCAATGCCGTTACACGTTTTGTTGTACAGAGCATTTGGTTGGGAAGCACCAGAATTTGCACATTTACCATTGATTTTGAAACCGGTTGGAAACGGAAAATTATCCAAACGTGACGGAGATAAATTAGGATTTCCAGTATTTCCTTTGGAATGGAAAACCGAAGAAGGCGTTTCATCTGGCTACAGAGAAAAAGGATTTTTTCCGGAAACTGTAGTCAACTTCTTGGCTTTATTGGGTTGGAATGACGGAACAGAGCAAGAAATATTCTCTTTAGAAGAATTAGTTCAGAAATTTGACTTGAATAGAGTTCACAAAGCGGGAGCTAAATTTGACCCGGAGAAAAATAAATGGTTCAATCATCAATATTTAATGAAACAAAAGGATGCTGATTTAGCCAAAGACTTCACTCCTATTCTTACTGAAAAAGGTATAGATTCCTTCGGAATGACAAAGTTGGAAAAAATAGTTTCACTAATAAAAGAAAGAGCCAATTTCGTTTCCGAATTCTGGGATTTAAGTGATTTCTTTTTTGTTGCTCCAACGGCTTATGATGAAAAAGCAAGAAAAAATTGGAAAGAAGAAACTCCCGCTTTGATGCAAGAATTAATTTCAGTTCTTAGCGAAATAACTGATTTTACTTCCTTGAATATCGAAACCATCGTGAAAGACTGGATGACAAAAAACGAAATTGGAATGGGAAAAGTAATGCAGCCTTTCCGTTTGAGTCTGGTTGGGGCTTTGAAAGGGCCTCACCTATTTGACATCGTGGAACTCATTGGAAAAGAGGAAACGATTAAGAGAATAGAGAAAGCAATTGCTACTTTATAAAACTAAACAAATAGCCCACGGTTTAAACCGTGGGCTATTAAATTATAAGCAAAATTGCATTATAAATAAATAATCAAATTTCCGTTCAGTATTCCGGGATTTCCCTTGAAATTATAACCAAGATTTTTGTTGTTCAAATTGCCCAGCATGTTATTTATGCCATATTGATAAGAAACATTCAAACGAATATGGCGAACTCCTGCTGTGATTCCTACTACAGGATAAAAATTAAATTGCGAAATATCCACGATGTCTTTGGCCAATAAAGTGGTTCCCGAAATAATATTGTTTTCTTGATCCTGATCCACCTTCAGTTTTCCGTTGATTTGAACCAATGGCCCAAACTCTAAACTCAAATGATTTTCGACAATTTTGTAACTCCACATCAATGATATTTGTGCTGATGGTAACTTATAATTAGTGTCTTCCGTTATAAAACCACCGATTGTGGCCACCGAAAAATTGTTTTCGCTGAACTGAATCGCATACACCATGTCCCAATCATTGTAGAAATTCCCCCGCATCGAAAGTCCAGCATTCCATCCTGTATCGGGTTTGGTTTGGAAATTGTTGGTGTTTAAAGTAAACTGGTTGATCCCGAAAAAAATGCCTATTCTGTTGGAATCCCTGTATTCATATTGGGCAAAACAGGCCGTGGAAATCAACATAGAGATGACAAAACATAATCTTTTCATAAAATAAAATTTAACACAGACAAACCTAAAGTTTTTTTGTAATTTAACAGTTAATTTTTTAACTAAATTATATTTCTTATGGACATTTCCTTGATTATCATTATTGTATTCGGTTTCTTTATTTTTCTATCCGCATTCTTTACCGTAAAACAACAAACTGCAGTCATCATTGAGCGTTTTGGCAAATTTTTAAGCATAAGACAGTCTGGATTGCAACTCAAAATTCCTTTGATTGACCGAATTGCGGGTCGTGTAAATCTTAAAATCCAACAATTGGACGTTATTATCGAAACCAAGACCAAAGATAACGTTTTTGTAAAACTAAAAGTATCAGTACAGTTTATGGTGGTAAAAGAAACCGTTTATGATGCCTTTTACAAACTGGAATATCCACACGACCAAATCACTTCTTATGTATTTGACGTGGTTCGTGCCGAGGTTCCCAAACTGAAATTGGACGATGTTTTCGAAAGAAAAGACGATATTGCCATTGCCGTAAAAAGAGAATTGAACGAAGCAATGACGACTTATGGATATACAATTATCAACACCTTGGTTACCGATATTGATCCAGATATCCAGGTGAAAAATGCGATGAACAGAATCAATGCTGCCGACAGGGAAAAAACCGTGGCTGAATTTGAAGCAGAAGCCTCCAGAATTAGAATCGTGGCCAAAGCCAAAGCAGAAGCCGAAAGCAAACGTTTACAAGGACAGGGAATTGCCGACCAAAGACGCGAAATTGCCCGTGGATTGGTAGAAAGTGTGGATGTTTTGAACAAAGTGGGAATCAATTCACAAGAAGCTTCGGCCTTGATCGTGGTAACGCAACATTACGATACTTTGCAAGCCATTGGAGCCGATACCAATTCCAATTTGATATTGTTGCCTAATTCTCCACAAGCCGGAAGCGATATGTTGAACAATATGGTGGCTTCCTTTTCGGCTTCGAACCAAGTGGGCGAAATGATGAAAAAAAACACAAGAAAAAAACCAAAAACTGAAAATCATTCTTCCGATTATCAAGCTTTAGAAGCTCCAGAACAACCGGAAACAGAAGTTTAATAATTGATTCGTTTCACAAAGTGACAAAAAAAAGAGGCTTAATTGCCTCTTTTTCTTTTTGTTAACCAATTAATCAGCAAAGGAATTGCTATGTTGAGTATCGTTCCCGAATAGTTGGATAAAATCGATTTATAATCTCCCAAGAAACTCTTTACCAAATTTTTGGGCAATAAACTTTCTTTGGTCTTTTCAACATCCAAAACTATTCTTTTAAGATTCAGTTCTCTTTCCACCTTCAAGATTTCCAGTTCCAGCTCAATTTGTGCGTAGGACGAATATTTTTTGGTCTCCATAATTTAGTCGTTAAAAAAGATTTCTGAAAATTTCTCCAAGATGGGGCCTTCAACAATTTTATCTTTTATCAAGAATAAAAGTCCCGTAAAGACTAAATAGATTCCGGCAACGATTAGAAATCCCAACGCATAACTATCCAAAGCTTTTCCAATGGCCAAAGCTCCCGCAACAGAACAAAAGAACAAAACCATCGTCAAAGCCATTGCAATCAACGCAAATTTCAACATCATCGTGGTCGATCGCATTGCCACCTTGAAACCCCATAGCTTATAATAAGCCACGCTGTTTTCGATATAATCTTTCGCTTGTTTTTGAATGTCTTCGGTATGTTCTTTTAGTTCTTCAAAAGCCATATATAATTATTTTAAGAAATTTAATTTTCGTGATTGGCTATTTGCTTTTTTTGAAGTTTGGCATTTTGTTCTTTCAAATCGGCCAGTTTGGTTTCCAAAAAAGAAATAACGTCTTCGGTTTTGTAACTCATATTGGAAACCATTTCTTCATAGGTTTCTTCCAAATCATGTTTGGATCCCTCAAACTTTTTTCTCAATTGATGTGTCACGTCTTCAAATTTATGTTTTAAATTGTCTTTCACATCATCAAAACCATCTTTAATTTTTTCCCTGGTTTTTGAACCTTTATCTGGAGCAAATAAAATTCCTACTCCTGCTCCAATCGCTGCACCCAATAAAAGTGCCAATACTGAATTTGTGTTATTTGACATAGTTTCTAGAATTAAATTAATACTGTTCTAAATTTACAACATTTATTAACACCATAATGTTAATAAGCCGTTAAATTGACTTTAATTCTTATTAAAACTTAAAATAAGACGTCCTGTTCACAAAACTTTTTTATAACGACAAAACACCTGCAAAACTTAAAAAAAATGGCTTAAAATTAATTTATGAAAGCCGTTTTTGATTACTAAAATTGATATTCTTTTAAAAATCTATCACAAAAACAAATGATAAAAAAAAGCGCTCCTAAAAGCGCTTTCCATAGTTATTATTTATTTAGAAATTGTTCGATAAATTCCGCTTCTCTTTCGGTGGTACTTTTCGAAGGATTGGATTTTAATTTCAAAATTTCATCTTTAAATGAATTTACAAATTCCAAATCAGTTTCAATATGCAGTAAATTTAAAATCGCTCTCGAACGAACAAATGAAGATTCACTTCGCAAGGACATTGAATATAATTTAGAAACATCTTCTTTTTCAAAATCGGATGATTTCAAACTGGAATATTTCAAAATCAATTGGGCAAACAACAAAGAACTTTTATTATTATT
>JAGNPF010000004.1 GCA_017989775.1 Flavobacterium sp. | reverse complement strand
CTGTCCAATTCTGTCGATTTCTTGTTGGGAGCATTTTTGACTTCCAGGGCAGTTGCCGCAGCAACTGCTTCGGCTGCTTGTTGTTCGGTGCTTTTTAAAGGTATTGAAATAGTGATGTTGTATTGTGAAAAAGTCGGATTCCCATTGTAGGTTGAGGGTTTTATTTTTGGAAACTTGCCAAAAACCCTTTTGGCTTCCTTGATCAATGCGTCATCAACGGCATTGACATACACCACTTTGAAAACTCCTTTTTCGTCCACTTCAAAAAGCACTTTGACTTTTCCCTGAAAATTATTTTGGATCAAATTTTCAGGAACCACGAAATTTTCGAAGACAAAATCCTGCACTTCGTTGTAGAAACATTTCTCCAAGACTTCGGCTTCCAAATTTTCGCAATTTGGAAAAACAGGAAATCGCGATGGAGAACTCAGGTCATTTTTGGGGGTATTATTCACATTTTGTGCCAAAGCGACGAAAGTGCAAAGAGATAAAAGCAATGTCTGCAATCCTTTTTTCATATTGGGTTTTCTTGTTTAGTAACCACCTTCCGCTTTTTGTCCATTGGCAATGGCCTTGGCTCCCGAAGTACCAATTCGTTTTACGCCCAGCCGAATCATTTCGACCGCTTCTTCATAAGTTCTCACTCCTCCTGCCGCTTTCACGGGAAGTGGCGAAGCATTTTCCAGCATCAATACGATGGTTGGAACCGTGGCTCCGTTGGGAAGATTGTTTTCGGTTTTATAAAATCCTGTGGACGATTTAACGAAAACCGATGCGTAATTTTCTTCTTTAAAATTCGTGATGACAAGATTTTTTATCAAAGCCGACAACTGCACAATTTGCTTGTCCGTTAGTGCCGCCACTTCGATGATCCACTTTACGACTTTGTTGTTGGCCAATCCAAGTTGGGTGCATTGCAGAATTTCTTCCTTGACCAAATCCACTTTTCCTTCCTTGAAGGCTTCGTAATTGCATACAAAATCTAGGTCGTCGGCACCATCTGCAATGGCTTGTTTCGCTTCGGCAAGCTTGGCTTCCAATCCTGCTTTCCCTTGGGGAAAATCGATTACCGTTCCTATTTGCACAGGAGAATTGACTTCTGTAATCATTTTTCTGGCGATGGAAACGATATTGGGACGAATCATGATGAGTTTGAAGTTCTCGTCTATGGCTTCCTGTATGAATTCTTTGGCGATGGTAGTATTTTCGGCTTCCGTCAGTCCGGATTGCTCAGGCGTTTTCAAATAGGTCGAATCTAAATATTGCTTGATATTCATCTTTTTAAATGTAAAATATTCTTTTAAATCAATTAAATCCTATCCACCAGTCCATCGAAGGTGTTCAGCACGACAATTGAAACAACCGCCAAAGTGGCCCCTGACAGATTTGCCAATTCATCCATTAGGTCGGCACTCCTGGTCACGGTAAAAAAATGTTGCATCAATTCTATGGCTATTCCGAAAAAGAACGAAAACAAGAAAGAAACAACCAAAGGCCAAAACATATTGGAGGTATTCAGCTTCTTTTTGAAAAACAAAAACCAGAGGATCGTAAATACAAAATGAAAAAACACATGAACGGCTTTATCTAAATACAGAATCTCTACCGAGGGAAGATTGCTTGATTTGACCAAACAAAAAAACAGGATTACCCCAGTCCAAAACAAAGCCGCCAGTAAAAAAAATAGTTTACGCACCTATCAGCTCTTTGTATGCATCGCTCGAAAGCAAAGAATCTATTTCGCCCAAATCGGCAATTTTTACTTTTATCATCCAACCAGCTCCATAAGGATCGGTGTTTACACTTTCAGGAGCACTTTCCAAATCATCATTGAAGGCAATAATTTCTCCAGACAAGGGAAGAAACAAATCCGAAACTGTTTTTACAGCCTCAACCGTTCCAAAAACTTCGTCTTTTGCCAAGGTTTGATCCAAGGTTTCCACTTCAACATACACGATATCTCCAAGCTCTTTTTGTGCAAAATGAGTGATTCCAACGGTTGCAATATCTCCTTCAACGCTAACCCATTCGTGATCTTTTGTGTACTTTAAATTTGCTGGTATGTTCATGATACTTTTTAAAATTTAGATTTAAAATTTAGATTTAGGCTCTACTGTTTCAAATGTTTTTGCCCATTATTTAATATTTTCCAAAAGTATTGTTTCTAACTTTAATATTAAACCGATTGGGACAAAATTTTATTAATTCCCAAAATTATATCGCAGCGTGAATCCAGAACGAACATTGGTCAAAGGAAAAGAAGTAGAAATCACGGCTTTGGAAAATGCGTGGTCATAATAGAAAATAGCCGTCAGGTTCTTGCTGAAAGAATAATCGGCAGTCAATTTCAATGACCAAACATTTTGTCCTCCCGCCAATTGATTGTTGTCATAATCCAGATAACGAACGATGGTCTGGTTGTTCCTGTACGACATATCTGCTTTTATGATGATGTCGCTTTTTATGATTCCGGTAGGATTATCGGCCAAACTGGACGAAAACACGACGTCTTTTATACGATACCCCATTCCCACGACATATTCAATTCCTCGGACTTCCGTCAATAAATTGTTGTCGAAACTCATGGACAAGGCGCGATCTTTCTTCACTTCGGTCAAGATTTTCAAGGAGTTGACCAATTCAAAATCCACTCGGATAAGCGGATTGAATTGCTCTACCAAATTGACGTTTGACATAATGGTTTTATTGAAAAAATTACCGCTCGCATCCACTCCGTCGGGATCTTTGTCGTATTGGAAATTGGATCTGAACGCATTGACCGTGTAGGAAGCCCTGTAATTTTGTTGCAACGAAAAGCGTTTGAAATTCTTTTTGAAAAAAGCATAACGCATCAAGCCATTGTATTTGATTGACCAGTTGGGCACCGGAAAACTTTTGAAAATCCCCAGTGAAGTACTCGATGCATCTCCACCCGAGTAGGCCGCCAAAAAGGACGGCAACAATACGGCTTGATTGTTTTTTCCGAATCCTTTCGGGAAACCATCTGCATCTATATTCGCCGGATTGGTTAGATCGATTCCTCTTTCTGTCGCCAATCTGTTGGCCACGGTAATCCTGTTGCTCCTGAACTCGTCAAACGCCGCCGAGGTGTTTTCGTCACTGGTGGAAAAAGAGGTCTTGATTAGAATGGTGGAAATGGAGAAAAGACCATAGCTATAAGGCGATCTCGCATTATACACTCCGTTGGACACATCATATTGTTCCGAAAAATTCTCGGAATAAGCCCTGTCCAATGTCAAATCAATTTTCAAGTCTGGAAACAAATCGATATTGGCCGTAGTCTTGAACACTTCATTGTCCACTTGGGAATAACTTTGGTTAAAGTCTGGATAATTTGTCAACCAACCGTTTTTGGCCGCTTCGTATCTCACGTCATCCTGGCTTCCAAAAGTAAATCCAAGAGTCGGTTTTGAGGAACCAAAAAATCCTATACCCGGCATGTATCCCGGCAAAACCGTTCCGCTATTTTTCACATAACTGGTCTGTATATTTTTTACGCTGGTCAAAACGCCTATCAAACCATTTACAAAATTATCTTGTTTGGGAACCAACAAATTGGTATTGGCCACCTTTTCGCCCGGTTTGGGAGCGATGCTTTTGGGAGCTGCCTTCAAAGCCGATTTTTTGGTCAATCCGATGTACTTGTAAAAAGTGTCCATGGTAAAGGTGGCGTTCAAATTATGGGAACTCGCATTTTGAATCGTGTTCCCCAAATTATAATCCACCCCGCCAATTTCTATGTTAGACAATGCCACCGAAGCTTTTTGCCAGCTATAATCCCCAGTATAGGAATAATTGGCTTTCACGAAACTAAATACCGGAATTTTATCCAATGGAATTTGGTAATTCAACACCAATTGTTGCATGTGTTGGTTTGCTTGTCCAACATCCCAATAGCTGTCCCAAATGGTAAAACTGTCTATCGGCTCGTTGTCCTCGTTCATGTAATTTTTCACGATGTTGCTGGACGAAGCCGTGTAATTCAATTTCAATGATTTTGTCAGGTTAAAATTGAATCCGTATTGGTAATTGAAGGCAAAATTCCTTCTGTACATTGGATCAATGCCTATTCCTTCCACCTCCACTTGCCTGAATTGTTGACGGTTGTATTGCCTGATAATATTGGTATTGAAATTGATGTTGGAAGGCAAATAATTGAAATTGAAATCACTCAACAACTTCCAATAATTGCTTTTTTTCATGAATTCCGTTTTCTTCAACGGCTCGATCGATTTGGGTTGAAAACTATAAACATAGTCAACGGCCGTGTTGGCTTGTTGATCCACGTAATCCTCGATTTCAAAATCGTGACGTTCCACCTCATTATAGGATTGCGAAAAAGTAAAGTTTTCAGGATCGTAAACACGTGATTTTTGCTCTTCTCCCCTTTCTTTTCTCACTCCAATAAAATTGATGCTTTTCCTTTTGGTGTAATCCACCGCCCGGTTTTTGATATTATCCCTTTCGGCTTCATCGGTAGTGTTATCCAACAGCTGATTCAATTTAATATCTTGATTGAACGGATCGTATTCCGGCGTGATGGTTTCTTCCCCAATGGCGTAATTGAACGGCAAGGTGATTTTCCATTTTGGCGGCAACAATTTACCCAGATTCAAATTGGTAACGATATTATATTGCTTGACATCTTCGCGACTTCTTTCGTTTGGTCCTTCTTCCAATGCGCCAAAACCAATGGTGCTCATTCTACCCGTTGCCGAAACAGTGGCAAAATCGGCAAGATTGGAATCGACATTCAATACGGCCGCCATACCTCCGCTGTTGTCCATATCGGCCACGCGAAGCTCATTGAACCAAACTTCTCCTTTTATGTCTTGATGGGTTTCACCACTCTTTACCCCCAACATCAAATTTCGAACCAATCCAAAATTTGGATTTCCTCGAATTCCCAATCTCAGTTTGGCATCTCCATCACCATCAGGAAACACGTCAAGATGATCGTCGGGATAGTATATCTCGCCATCCGGCAAAGGCGTTTTGGGAACACCAATCTTCATGGCAGTAAGCAACGCCAACGAAAGATCGATTTCGTTTTCGGCAGGCCAAACCGTTTCCGGACTCAAGGAAGCACAATTCGAACCCGTTGCGGAAGAAGGCAAAGTAACCTTCAACGGAATTTCTATTTGATAAAAATTTTGCGTAAAGTCATTTCCAAAACGAATGAATCCAACCATTTGATTGTCGTTGAGGGCAATTTCGCCTGGCAAAGATTCGGCATGCAAAAACATTTTCAATTTCTTGAACTGGCGCATGTCCACACTCACGTTTTTGAAAACTGCTCTTGAATCCAATGGTTCCAATCCATCACCTGAAACTCTCAAAGACAGCGATTGCTCATTTTGATTGATAACCGTGTTGTTGTTGTACAGTTGTTCCTGTTGAACCCCTGGTGGAACAACATAATTGATAGGACATCTATCATTGTTTTCTTGAAGGTTTACCGCCAATACATCCAAATCCGTACCGTCATCGCCCACGTTTAAATCAGTTGGGTCAAGAGTGCTTGTATAGCGTCTCCAATCTCCCCTCACCAAATCCAAGGCTCCGAAACGAACCGTCACTTCGTTGCTGAAACCCGTCATGAACATTCTCATGAAACGAATGGACCTGAAATCGGAAATGTTTCCAATGGTGTTTTCGGGTTGCGAAACCGGAATTTTAAACTGAATCCAACGGGCATCGGTAACTGAACCATTGTCCATTTTTATTTGGGTATTTCTAATGTCGGTAATGTAATTTTGCCCCACGCTCATGTTGGGTTTCATGTCAATGCTGTATTCATAATAAGCATTGATGGTATTCATGGTGTTGTCCCTGTTGATGTCTTCCACGTCTGGATTTGAAGTTGACCCCCTGTTGGCATCATTGATGTCAACGGCGGAGTTTCCATCCACACCATTGTAATTTTTATATCGATCCACGACACCTCCCGTGGTGTTCAAATAATAAGTATAATCATCTGCTGCAGGATCGGGTTGTGAGGCATGATTGGTATAGATTGCGGCCTCTTTGGCATTGTTCAAACCGTCCAGTCCAATATCCTGATTGGTTCTATTCGCGGTATTGGTGTCAAATGCATAAATCAAGGATTGCGAAGCCGGCACATCTCCCCAAATAGGTTGCGGGTTGACCAATATTTGGTCTGGTCCCAATCCGTTTTCATATTGTTTTCTTCCGTCTTTGAGGACATCTTCTGAAATCTCCCCTAAATTGAAATAAATTTTCCCTGTATTTGTGTTTGGAATCTGGCCAGCTCCAACATAAGGATCCAAAACCCAAAACTGGATGTATTCGACATTTCCTTGTTCGAAATTGGTCGAATTTAGCGAACGCATGATTCCTCCAAAATTATCCTTTGGATTTGTGGACACATTTGTGGCATTGTTGTAGGCTCCTCTTTCGGAAGGGAAATAAGTCAAATCCAAAGTATTGACCACTTGGGATTGCCCGGCCGCAATATCGGTCAATGGGTAAAGTTCTTCGCTAAAAATCCTTCTGGTGCTATTCAAGGACAAATCGTCATTTGTAATTCCGGATGGTTTTTGGGTGTAAAAAATGGGGTCAATGGTGTACCAGGCCAATTTGGCTCTTTTATGTCCATAACTCAAATCATTGGCCGAACCATTGAAATTATAATTACTTTCGGCATCATTTATGGGCGTGGATGCCAAACTCCAGGCATAGGCCGAACGCATGTCGATAGTGGATTGCGAGCCTTCAAAATCATCCACATATATGGTTGCTTCCCCTTGGAAACTGTCATTTTTTGGCGTTTCGGGCTTCAAGAAAGCCACTTCCCCTCTCACCGACACATTGGAAGGCACACCGGTGTCCATATTGGGCAATTTGTTTACCAATCTGGTCAAAAACGGAACTTCGGACGAGTAATTGGTGTTGAATCCAAAAATATTGTTGTTTACGGATTCCTGTCCAAAACCGGATTTTTGGGTAAATGGTCTTTCATTCAATTTCAAAAAAGTGGCTCCAACCAAAAATTTGTCGGAGATGTTGTGTTCTACATAAACCCCAAAAAAACGTTTGGTTTGTTGTCCAAAAATAGAGTTGTTTTCCAACGAAACATTGATTGGCGTGTTCGAAGCTTGTAGCGAAGGATCCAAAATCTGAACTCGTCCCAGTTGGTAATTCACGCTGTAATCGATTCCTTCAACCAAAACCCTTCCTCCTGCCGTAACCACGACCGAACCTCTGGGCACGTTGAATGCCCCGATGGGAATTCCATCGCCACCGGAAGATTTGTATTTACCCCGCAACAGGAATTTATTCTTGTCGCTATCCTGCAATGCTCCGGATTGGGTATTGGAATACATGTTTCGGAAAACATATTTCTTTTGGTTGGGATTATAGGTACTGGAATCTTTGTAGTCTTCTCCTGCTCCATTCGACAATTTGGTGAACAACAATTCTCCAAATGGTTCTTTGGTGGTAAAGATGATGCGACCATTTTGGGTATCAACCGTCATTCCTTGCATGAAATCGAAGAAACCGTCACCTCCCGCTTGTGGATCATTGTTGAAATTCAATTTATCCAAATTGAACACTTTCAACAAAGGCGTTTCGGCAACTTCATTTCCCGCAATTGGGTTTGGTGGAAAAGCACTGCCCGAGACTGGTGAAATATAATTGATTGGAGATGGATCGGTGTAAAGAATGTTGAACCTGAAATTTTCTTGTTTCAACTGGTAAGCGCCCGGAATTTGATAAATGTTTTTCATCATCAGGTTCCAAACCGGATTTTTGACATTGGTCAAATTGCTTTTCAGCATTTTCAACACCAAACTCTGGGTGATGATGGCTTGATCGGAAGGAGTTGTTCCCGACACCAGGGTTGCATCCACACCGTCGTTACCAAATTCCCCCACTTGATAAACTTGGTCTCCAATGGTGTACTGATAAGCCACTGCCAAAACCTCGTCGTTGGCCAGTCTTTGTTGCAACGAAATATACCCCAATTGAGGATGAAACGTATATTCGTTGGAATTCAATTTTCTGGCGTTTTCCAACTTGGAATAATCGGCACCTTCGTTTACGGTAACGTTGAATCCAGAACCCGAAGTGGCTATTTCACGAATATTGTTGTTCAACAAGCCTGTTCCCGTGGCGATTTGTGCCGGATCATAATCATTGTTCGAGTTGTCCGAAGGAGAATCGGCGGGTTTGTTGAACATGCCTGTTGAAGGATCCAGAACCACGACTTCGCTGTCTGGCAAGCCCGTCAATTGTGCTTCTCCCAAATCCTGAAGTGCAATAATGTTTCTAAGATTGTTTCCCGTTGTGGTATTGACGCGATTCTGTTTGTTGGTTACCCAAATTTCCAATCTCGAAATCTGCACCCTACTGTCGATAAAAGGATAATTTTTTAGAGCGGCATCGTATTTATGTCGAAAGTATTGCGAAAGAAAAAAGTGCCTGTCACTGTCATAATCCAGAGCAAACATTTCAAAATCCTGGACCGTTCCTCCGCCTTCGGCCACCACCGTTTTGGTTTGGGATTTTTGTTCCGAAAATACTCCAGTGATGGATGTTTTTCCAAATTGCAGTTTGGTTTTAACCCCGAACAAACTTTGGGGGCCTTTAATCAAGGCACTGTTCAGGGGCATACTCACGTTACCAACCTCTATTTTCTGGATAATGTCGTCTTCAGAAGGCGTATATTCCAACTTGATCAAGTTTTGAAAAGCAAAGGTCGATTGGGTGTCGTAATTGACATTGACATTCAATCGAGTTCCCACTTTCCCCATCAAACTCATGCTTATTCTTTGGTTAAAATCAAAAGAAGTGGTCGATCTGTTTCTGGGAGAAAATGCGGGATTGTCCTGTTTTGTATAGCGCAATCCGAAGTCCATTTCTATGGAACCCGTTGGTTTCACGTCGATGGTGTTGCTGCCAAAAATGGATTCGAAAAGTCCCGATTTCACGTAATACCTTGGCAACAAATCTTTTTTTGCCGCGTCGCTACCGTCTTTATTCCCGTCGATGGCATCCAGTTTTTGCTTGAAATAGTTGCGCATCGATTCTTTTCTGACCAAATCTTCGTATTCCTTTGGCGATAAAATAGTAGGGTAATTGGTAGGAAAACCATCTATGGTTTTAGTATAGACATACATCCCGGTAACAGGATCATAAGTGTATGATTTCAGAATGCTTGCCGGATCCTTGATTTGAATTTTTCCCGTGGAAAATCCAGTATTGGTAGTGTCTTGGGGCACTGGAGCCACTTGAGCTCTGGACACAAAACTACCAAAAACAACTATAAAAAGGGTGCAAATTTTATGCACGAATTGGTTCTTTTTAAAATACTGTATTTTCAACTTTATAAGTTTTTTAAAGCTTGCTTAATAATATATTCAACTGAACTATCTGGGGCCTCTTTCACTATTTTTTCGACTATTTTTTCGGAAGTTTTTCTAACAAACCCCAACACCTCCAAGGCTGATAACGCCTCATCTCTATTAGTATTGCTTTGCGACATGGAAACTTCATCCAAATCGTACAATTTTAACACTTTTTCCTTCAAATCGAGTATTACCCTTTGTGCCGTCTTGCTTCCAATTCCTTTTATGGACTGGATAGTGGTCACGTCTCCCGATGCTATGGCATTCGTGATTTGCTTTGGATCCAACGAAGACAACATCGTTCTGGCAATACTGGCTCCGATTCCTGAAACGGACAACAACAATTTGAAAATTTCTCTTTCTGATTTTTCCACAAAACCGAACAAAGTGTGGGCATCTTCCTTGATTTGAAGATATGTGAACAATTTAATAAAATCTGTCGCAGGGAGCAAGGAATAGGTATGCAAGGAAATATTCACGTGATACCCAACTCCTCCGCAATCTATGACTACTTCCGTTGGCGATTTCTCAACTAATTTTCCTTGTAAATGTGCTATCATCGATGAATTTTATATCGTCCAAATATAACAAAACTTATATAAATTCTCGCCAAATTTATATAAGTCCTGTTATTGAAGAAGAATTATTTTATTTTTTCTCTAATTTCTTTTCATTTTCTTGAGCATCAATAACGGCAATTGCCGACATATGAACCATTTCTTCCACGCTGGCTCCCAGTTGAAAGATGTGTATCGGTTTGCCCATTCCCAACATAATTGGCCCTATTGAATCTACTTTGTTCAATTCTTTCAAAAGTTTGTAGGTGATGTTGGCCGCTTCAAGATTAGGAAAAATCAAGACATTCACCTCTTTTCCAGCTAATTTTGAAAACGGAAACTTGGCTTTTAACATTTCTGGATTTAGGGCAAAATCGGCCTGAATCTCTCCATCAACCACAATGTCCGGGTGGTGTTTATGCAAATAAGCCACTGCTTGTCTAACTTTTGCAGCTCCTTCATTATGGGAAGAACCAAAATTGGAGAAAGAAACCATAGCAATCACGGGAGTAATTCCGAACATTTTGGCGGCATTGGCCGTCATAATGGCAATTTTCGCCAAATCGTCTGCCGATGGATTGATGTTAATGGCCGTGTCGGACAAGAACATTGGTCCGCGATCGGTCAACATCATGTTGGTTGTAGCCACGAGAGAAACTCCTGGCGCTCTTTCGATAAGTTGCAACATGGGTTTAACCACCGACGGATAACTTCGGGAATGCCCCGTAACCAAGGCATCGGCTTCGCCTTCATTGACCATCATAGCTCCAAAATAATTTCTTTCGCGCATTAAATTTTGAGCATCATACAAAGAGATTCCGCTTCTTTGTCTTGTTTTCCAAAATGCCTTGGCAAACCTGTGTCTTCTTTGCTCTTCGTCTTTAACCTTAGGATCTATAATTTGGACATCGGCATCAAAACCAAGTTCCTTTTTTAATTCCAGAATAATATCCTTTTTCCCCAGCAAAATTGGAACACCAATTCCTTCTTCCGACACAATTTGGGCTGCTTTGAGGACATCCAAATGTTCTGCTTCCGGAAAAACTATTGTTTTTGGATTGATTTTGGCACGGTTGTCCAATAATCGCAACATTTTGTTGTCGGTTCCCAAACGTCCCAAAAGTTCTTCTTCATACTTCTCCCAATCCAAAATTGGATTTTGTGCCACACCCGAATCCATGGCTGCTTTTGCCACGGCAGAAGCCACAACAGAAATCAACCTAGGGTCGAATGGAGATGGGATGATGTAATCACGACCAAAAGTCAACTTGGTAACTCCATTGGCAATATTCACTTGCTCGGGAACACTTTCTTTTGCCAAAGCAGCCAAAGCTCTTACGGCAGCCATCTTCATGGCCTCGTTTATTTTTGTGGCACGAACATCCAAGGCTCCACGGAAAATATAAGGAAAACCTAACACATTGTTTACTTGGTTAGGATGGTCGGAACGACCTGTTGCCATGATGACGTCTTTACGCGTTTCGATGGCAAGACTATAAGCTATCTCAGGGTCTGGATTCGCCATTGCAAAAACGATTGGATTTTCGGCCATTCCCAACAACATTTGGGGCGTCATGATGTTTCCTGAAGACAATCCCAAGAAAATATCTGCACCTACCAAGGCTTCTTCCAAGGTCATTGGTGCTTTATCCGTGGCATATTTTAGTTGCATTTCTGACAATGAAGGATTATCTTTTGTCAAAAGCCCCTTGCTATTGAACATCAAGATATTTTCTGTTTTAAGTCCTAGTAAAACATACATATTGGCACAGGCCAATGCGGCAGAACCTGCTCCAGAAACCACCATTTTCAAATCTTCCGGTTTTTTTCCAGCTAATTCTACTGCGTTCAACAATGCTGCCGAGGATATAATTGCCGTTCCGTGTTGGTCATCATGCATTACCGGAATATTCAATTCTTCGACCAGCCTTCTTTCTATTTCAAAAGACTCTGGAGCTTTGATGTCTTCCAAATTAATCCCACCAAAAGTTGGTGCAATGTTTTTTACCGTTTGAATAAATTCTTCAACATCCTTAGTTCCAATTTCAATATCGAATACATCTATTCCAGCAAAGATTTTGAACAACAACCCCTTACCTTCCATTACTGGTTTTCCTGCTTCCGGTCCAATGTCGCCGAGTCCCAAAACGGCGGTTCCATTGGAGATTACCGCAACCAGATTTCCTTTGGCGGTATATTTATACACATTGTTTATGTCCTTGGCAATTTCCAAGCAAGGCTCGGCAACTCCCGGTGAATATGCCAAAGACAAATCTCTTTGGGTTGCATATTTTTTGGTTGGCACAACTTGAATCTTTCCTGGCGTAGGTTGTGCATGATACAACAACGCTTCTTTTCTTTTACTGTTTTTGTCCATTTTTAATTATTATTTTATTCTAGTATTACTGTTTTATTTGGAAGGCACGGCTTTAATCACCTTCTATTAAACAAAAAAATAGCTGCACTATCTGCAGCTATTTCTTTCTTGTCTTATTTCTTTATTGTGAAATATAAGAATCCAAATGCTTGATGGTTTCTTTTTGTATTTCAATGATGGCTTTTACGACATCGCTAATGGAAACAATACCAATAACTACATCATTTTCAATAACAGGCAAATGTCTTACTCTTTTGGCATCCATCAACGCCATACAATAATCCAATTTGTCAGATGTTTTTACGGTAACAACATTTTCTTCCATAATTTCGTGAACCAATGTTTTCTTGGAGGATTTAGCCTTCAAAGCAATTTTTCTGGCATAATCCCTTTCGGACAAAATCCCTTTCAATACGTTGTCTTCAATTATTAGAATAGCTCCAATATTTTTTTCACTCATCACTCCCAGGGCTTCAAAAACCGTAATTGTTGGCAATACGGAAAAAACCTCTTTACCTTTTTTCGCTAATATTTGGCTAACTGTCATAACAGGAAATATTTAATGTAAATTTTTATTTTTTTCGAATCATAAATTTAGAAAAAAAATCAACATTGCTCACTTTTTTTTTATAAAATATCTAATATAAAATCTGTCTAAATACTTTTTCAGGATATAAAATGCGTTTAAAAAAAACACCAACAGCACATTAATTTCTTCTAAAACGATTTCGTTAACTTATCATAATCACTTCAAAAAAGACAGATTTCTCTTAAGCCCATCGAACTTAGTCCTTTTTATTGGGGAATTTTTGAAAACCTTTTTAAAGGTATCTTCGGTCAATTCCGTCCAATCTTTCTTGGATAAGGAAAGTATTTCTGGATTGGGATTAAAAAGAGGCTCGTTGTGTGGCTTGGAAAATCGATTCCAAGGACATACATCTTGACACACATCACAACCAAAAGCCCAATCATCGAATTTGCCCTTCATTTCTACGGGAATATTTTCTTTGAGTTCGATGGTAAAATAAGAAATACATTTGCTACCATCGACAATACGAGGTTCAACAATGGCTTGTGTCGGACAAGCATCGATACAGGCCGTGCAAGAACCACAATGATCGGTTGTAGCGTTGTCGTAATCCAAATCTAGGTCGATAATGAGTTCGGCTATGAAATAAAAAGAGCCCACTTTTTGGGTCAACAAATTGCCATTTTTACCAATCCAACCCAAACCGCTTTTGGCTGCCCAAGCTTTATCCAAAACAGGAGCTGAGTCCACAAAAGCACGACCTGAAACATCTCCTATTTCTGACTGAATTGAATACAACAACTCTTTCAGTTTATCTTTGATTACAAAATGGTAATCTTGTCCGTAAGCGTATTTGGAAATCTTATAGGAATCCTGATTCTGAAATTGGGAAGGATAATAATTCAACAAAAGAGAAACCACGCTTTTGGCACCTTCAACCAGCAAAGTAGGATTCAAACGTTTGTCAAAATTATTCTCCATATAGGACATTTGACCATTCATTCGATTGTTTAGCCAACGTTCCAATCGAGGCGCTTCATCTTCCAAAAATCCTGCCTTGGATATCCCGCAAGACAAAAAGCCGAGTCTTTTAGATTCGGCTTTTATAAATTGTGTGTATTTTTCTTTATTGTTTATCAAAATAATCCACCTTGAATATTGGTTCTAACTTTTCCGAGGTGTTTATATGCTTTCTCAGTAACTTCCCTTCCTCTTGGCGTTCGCATAATGAATCCTTCTTGAATCAAAAAGGGTTCATACACTTCTTCGATGGTTTCGCTACTTTCCGAAACGGCTGTTGCCAAAGTGGACAAACCTACCGGACCACCCTTGAATTTATCGATTATGGTGTTCAAAATCTTGTTGTCCATTTCGTCCAAACCGTGGGCGTCAACATTCAACGCTTTCAAGGCATAGCGTGCAATCTCGATATCGATGGTTCCATTTCCTTTTATTTGGGCAAAGTCACGCACACGACGCAACAAGGCATTGGCAATACGAGGTGTTCCCCTGCTTCGACCCGCAATTTCGATGGCGGCTTCCATGGAAATGGGCATTTTAAGAATGGAAGCACTTCGTTCGACAATGGTCGTCAAAAGTTCGGTGGTATAATATTGTAATCGGGATGAAATTCCGAAACGGGCTCGCATCGGAGCCGTCAATAATCCGGAACGAGTTGTTGCACCAATTAAAGTAAATGGATTCAAATTGATTTGAACAGTTCTGGCATTGGGACCCGATTCAATCATAATGTCAATCTTGAAATCTTCCATTGCCGAGTACAGGTATTCTTCGACAATGGGGCTCAAACGGTGAATTTCGTCAATAAACAAAACGTCTCTTTCTTCGAGATTGGTCAGCAATCCTGCCAAATCGCCAGGCTTGTCCAAAACGGGGCCGGAAGTTATCTTGATTCCCACTTGCAATTCGTTGGCCAAAATGTTGGCCAAGGTAGTCTTTCCCAAACCGGGAGGCCCGTGAAAAAGAGCATGATCTAGCGCTTCATTTCTTTGATT